>DOJV01000002.1 GCA_003511125.1 Candidatus Uhrbacteria bacterium | reverse complement strand
AATCTTTCGGAGCTTAAAAAAACCACGGCAAAAAGCCAACCAGCCAAAACAATAAATCGTGAATCAAAGAAAGCTCGCGAGAAAAACAAAACCGAAAAAATTAAAGCCATGCCAGCGGCCGTGGCAATAAACAAACGCACCAGTTCTTTTTTGAGCGGCCGAGGCCGGGCACCGTACAGGCCGGCAAAAGCAAAAACCGCCACCCAAAGTATGGCCGCTAAAGTTAAAAACATTAAATAACGTTCCAGCGGCAAATTAAAAATAACCGGACGAATTTCAGCGAGCAACGGATGCAGACGCAGGGCATAAGCCGCTAGCCCGGCGGCAAAGAAAGCCAAGACATCGAGCGGAAGTAAGAGAAAGGTAAGGAAGAGTTCGGATTTTTTCATAAACATTTCGAACCAATAATACCCTAAAACATCTCTTTTGACAATCTTGACGAATAGTCGAATTTCTGCTAAGCTTGAGCCTGCGCAGGCCATCGGGCAATCGCTGTTCGTTTGTAAAAACGAAGAGAGGAAAGTCCGAACACTCGGCGGTCAGCGATGATCGTCTGCAAAGAAAAGTCGCTAACGGCGACCGAGTATAATGAAAATGGATGACCTTGAGAGATCTCTGTTATTCAGGTTCAAAAGCTTAGGGAAAGTGCAACAGAAAATATAACGCTCGAGCCCGTAAGGGCGAGGTTCACGCAAGTGACCGAGTAAGTTTGAAATCGTGAGGTAAGAGCTCACGCGGGCCAGCTCCGAGAGGAGCGCTGTGGAAAACCCTTTTCAGTGCAAGAGCAAATTTGGTAGCTCGCTAAGTCCACCGAAGCCTCGGCGAAGGTGGACACGAGCCGGCTAGCAATAGCCGGCCTAGAGAAATGATTGCCTCCTCGGCCGCAAGGTCGGGCAGACAGAATTCGGCTTACAGATGGTGCTGCGCAAAAAAATGTAGGGGACAACAATTTTTGTCCCCTACATTTTTTTGTTTTTGACTTTAACCTTTGTTCAGGTAAGATGTCTTTGGTGTTCTTTTTATTGGAGGATAAGATGGAAAACACGATTACAAAAGCTGATATTCGGATTTCTGTAGTTTTGTTTTTTGGTGGTTGGCTGGAAATGTTTCGTAAGTGGCTGATTGATGAAATTTCCTCTCAAGAGGAAAGCGGCCAGCTGCTTGCGTGGCTTGAGGATCATGATCTTACCCCAACCTTTGGCGCGATCTATTTCGCGTTAACCAATACACAGATGCTGGAAGCTGTTTTAGAAGGTTTGACTTCTGATGAACAGTTGATGCGAACCGCGGAAAGGAACAGAAGTCGAGCCTTTAGACTTGGTCTTGAATGGGACGCGACCGAGCAACTTAATCCCGATCGTGATTTTGTGGTGACCCTGCGACATCGTTTCAACGATCGGTTCAAGAGTTTCAGAAATTATACTGTTGAGAATTTTGCAGATGAAAATGAGCAAATGGCTTCCGCTATTTTTTTCTCCAAGGATTTCTCGCAGCTTGTTTTCGTCATCTCTTGCTTTGGTCAGCTCGAAGTATTTAAGATCTGGCTTGAAAATTATCGTGATTGGCATCCGTCAACAGCGGCGTTCGTGGCGGTGGTATTGTACGAGGTTGGTGATGCTTAACCATCTTTCTTTGGCTCTGAAAAGGGCCTTTTTTAATTGTCCGAACCTTGATTTAAAGGATTTCAGCCTCGGGCTGATCCGCCAGGGGCGGAAAAGGATTGACCTGATTTTTTACGCGGCATCAAGTTAATCAGGTAAATCAAGAAAATCAAGGTTCAGGCTGACTTTCTTGACCTCCACAATTTTCCATGTCAATCTAAACCTGCCGGGGTCAAGTACTGCCCGACGACTGAAGGATTTCCCTTTGGTGTCGAAAAGCANNGAACTGCTTCGCCTCGCTCGATCTCGGGGTCAATGTCCTCGATGTCGAGTTCATGACCGACGGGCGGATTTTCGTGGTCACCAAGCGCGACCAAAAGGCCGTCCTCTGGCAACTCGGCTACCCGAATCGCAAGGTGGCCGAGGGTTCGCGCATCAACCTGCTCGGCGAGCATGGTGGGCGGTTGTTCTTCGAAGTTCGAGTTGGCAGAAACAGCCGTACTGTCGGTTTTGAACCAGTTGGAGACGACGGGTGGTTCTCTGCCGACAATTTCTTTCCGGCCAGCGTTGATAAACCGACCATCCACCAAATGGCCATTGGTAAATTCGTCGCTGTCTGGAAAATCCCGGCCGGCGATTATTTCGCCGTAGCCATCGGTGATCTACACACCGGCAAATTCGACAGCTACAACAGTTTTGACAAGTTTGTCCCGTTGGAATGCGGCGGCTATGTCGTGTTCTGGCACAACAACAAGTTTGGTAAGGTAACCTGGGTTACTCCGGACGAAGTAAAGAAAACTCTGGATATTGGCGATGGTTTTGTTGGCGATAACGCGGCTGTGATCAACGGAGAGTTGTGGTTCGGCGAGGTAAATCTTGGTTCGAACTCGAAACAGGTCGTTCACATTCTGGTTGACGGAAGAAGAGAAATCGTCTACCGAGGTCATAGTTTGGACCAACTTTTCTTTGACGGCGATCGTCCCGCGGTTTGGGAAAAGAGTAGTGGCTTTATCAGCTATCTTGATAAAGCCACGCCGCAGGAGCGTCATCCCTGTAGTCCGGCAGATAGATCCTTCACGCCGACGCGGTTCGGTTCTTGGCTTTTGTTTCAAACATCGTCCGGAGGCCAAGCCAAGCTCTACGGCTTTGATGGCGAAAAACCAGACTGTCCAATCGAACTTCGTCCAGAGGGTAAATTCGACGTCTTCAAGGTTGTCGGTGAGTACCTTCTGATCGCTCCTTCCTTTGGGGAAGCTTTCTACGTCTTTGTTCGCGGTTCGGTTTGGAATTCGCATGCGGCGTATCACAGACTTCCGGCCGGTTGCAAAGCCGAGCGCTTGCGGATTGTCGGCGACCAGGTCTACATCTGGTCCACGGTCGGGAGTACGCTCAACTTGTTCCGGATTCCAATCTAGGGCGAACGGCCGTTCGCCACTACGCCGCCACGACATGAATGTCGGGGCGGATTTTTTTTTGTTTTAGGGAGGTAGGGGGGGGTAGGTTTTTTGGTAGGAATTAAAAACACCGACCAAAGTCGGTGTTTTCCAAAATCCTATTAATCCTTAAAATCCTTTAATCCTGGTTCAAGCACACTCCAACCCTCTTTCTTACTACTTCCATCTTCTTCTCTGCCTCCTCGCGAGCGCGAGTTGAGCCGGCGTTGAGAATTTTTATCAATTCATCTTCGTGTTCCAGATAAGTTTTGATTTTAGCTTGAAGAGGCAGCAAAAAAAGTGTCAGAGCCTCGGCTAAATCTTTTTTGAAATCGCCATAGCCTTTTCCGATATAGTCGAGTTCGATTTGTTCAGGAGTTTGTTTAGTGATGATGGAAAAAATTGTGACCAAATTGGAAATACCTGGGCGAGTTTCGTCAAAAGCCACTTTGCCTTCGTTGTCAGTCACTGCGCTCATGATTTTTTTGCGAATGGTTTCAGGGTCGTCCAAAAGTGAAAGATAGTTTTTCGGGCTTGAAGCCGATTTGGACATTTTTTTGGTCGGATCGTCCAGACCCATAATTCGCGCTCCGACCTCGCGGATTTTTGGTTGCGGCACGACAAACGTTTCGCCAAAATCGCGATTAAAGCGAATGGCCAGATCCCGAGCCAATTCGACATGTTGTTTTTGATCTTCACCGACCGGAACGATCGCGGTGTCGTAGAGTAAAATGTCGGCGGCCATAAGAATGGGGTAATCAAAAAGGCCGACCGTGGTGGTTTCGCCGCGGACGCGGGTTTTGTCTTTGAATTGAGTCATGCGCTCAAGCTCGCCCATGCGTGCTGTACAATTTAGAATCCAAGCTAGCTCGGTGTGTTGTGGAACTTGTGATTGTTGAAAGAGCAGGGTTTTTTTCGGATCAATTCCGCAGGCAAGATAAGTGGCCGTGGCCGTCAAAATGTTTTTGCGAAGTTCTTCGGGTTTTTGCGGAACCGTGATGGCGTGATAATCAACGACAAACATTCGCAACTCATTATCGCGCTGCGACTCGACAGCCGGTTCGATGGCTCCGATATAGTTGCCGATGTGAAGAATTCCACTCGGTTGGATGGCAGTTAGGACTTTAGACATAAATGCGGTTTTAAGTTCCAAGCGCCAAGTATCAAGTCTCAAGAAGGATTTTTTTAAATAATTTTCCTTCTTGCCCTTCGATTTACTCAGGGTAACTTTGAGCAAAGTCGAAGAGTTGGAGCTTGGAGCTTTTAACCCTATTAGTTTAACAGTTTTTCTTTAAAATTCAATATCCAGGTTTTTCAAAAGGCCAAAGAGGTTTTTGTAAGGGATAGAAAAGCCTTCGCCAAATTTATAGGTTTTTTCTGCGTCTTTGATGTAGTTATGAATTATCTTCGGGTGTTTTTGAAGTTGTCCGTTGGATTTTATAAAAGCTTCGATTAGTTTTAAACGAAAGGAGTGTGAAATTACTGCGATTTGTTTATCTGGGCCGGCTTTTAAGCAAAGTTTGAGGACGTCCACAATCTCCTCAAAAATTTTTTCACGACTTTTGAGAAGATGGTTTTCGATAAAAGCTTTTTTAAAGCCTTGGCGGACAGCCGGGCTTTGAGTTTTTATCCAATTTTGTTTTTGAACCAGTTTTTTAAGGTCAAAAGGAATTTCTTGGAGAGACGATAGCTCGACACTCTCGGTATCTTGTTCGGTAAAAAAACCATCCCGAACTCTTTTAGCCGGTGAATATAAAACAATCTCGGCCGCGATTTTTAGTTGGCGAGGCTTAAGAGGTGGCGGGTCGATTAGTCCTTTTCCTAATTTAGTTAGGTATTCAAAAACATCTTGGTTTTTCGGTTTGGTTTCGTAAGCTGGGGTTTTAATAAAGTAGATCATAAAAATATTTGGAGGCGGACGCGAGGAAAATTGCATCCGCCTCAAGATTTAGTAGACCTTGACGGGATTGTGAATAATCGCCGCTTCGGTTTCGGTGTACCAACCCAAATTAGTAGTGGTGTGGTTGACAACCAGGTGATGGTGTTCGGCCGCGAAATACCCCATGACCAAATATTGAGCCGCTGTTTTGGCGGTTCTTTCCATCATTTCCTCAAAAGACATTCTTTTCCTTGCGGCCCGGGCAATTTTATCGTACATGGAATAGCGTTCGCCCGTTTCTCGCTTGAGACGCTGGAAGGTTTCGGAGCTATTTATTAGCTGCCTTTGGTGCTCAACTTCTTTGGTAACAAGATCGCTAATAACTGCGGTCATGGGTTCAACTCTCCAGCCTTGGGGTTCAACCAGTTTGCGGGTCGCCCTAACACTCTCCTCAACCAGACCAATAAATTCTTTCCGGCTTTTTCCAACCGCCAAGCACAAGAATTCATCATCGGCTTCGTGGTCGGCCATTAGCAAAAGAACATTGATTCTGGGAAGAGTCTGTTGAAGCCTAAGGAGAAAAGCCACGTGTTTCTCTGCTAGCAAAGAAACCCCACCGTTTAGTCCATGAAAATTATAAATTCCTTTATCGTGAGTGTAGTCAGGACAACACGGAGCAATAGCTATTGGTTGTTTCTGGGTCATTAGAACACAACCAATTTTTCGGCACATTGATCGAGACCACCAGGCATCCGGAAAATTCGAGGTCAGTTTTTGTAGTTCGTCGATCACGGTTGGGACATCAATAAAAACGGTTTTTTGTCGAGCTTCTTGCCGCAGGGCTTTTTCGATACGTCGCCAGTCAAGGGTCATGACAGTCACCTTTCAGGGTACTTTTCGCCCCGAAGAAACGATGAGCCAGTTCATCGTTTCTTGGAGAACGAAAAACACCCCGGCCAAGATCCGTGGTGTTTTTCGTTGGTTTCGAAAAATCAAAAACGAATCTTGCCTAAGGTTGCCAAGTTCGCCAGCAGTTTAATTTTTTTAGTCGAAACGACATAGATTATTTTAGTAATCCTCCCGTCATTGCGAGCCCTGCGAAGCAAGCTCTCGTACTGTATGAAACAAAGAGATTGCTTCGTCGCACAGAGAAATCCGCTCCTCGCAACGGTGAAGCAGTGTTAGTGTCATTAGATTATTTGAGTTTTTTTAAAATTTGTTGAAAGCCACCAGTTTTATTTTTTAACATTTGGGAACCACGGGTCACTGTGGCTACGCCAACTCCGAGTTCTTCGGTGATTTTATGATGAGGCCGGCCTTGATTAAGTCTTTTGATGATTTGCCAACGAACAGGCAGAACCTTGAGCTCCTCGGGGGAGAGTAAATCTTCTAGCAGTAAATTAAAAGTTTTAGGGTCGCCGGCAGCCAAACGTAAGACTTTTTCTAGCTCGCGGCGCCAGGCAGGGTTTTTGTCCATATTTGTGTACTAGTATGATAGTATATGGTTGATTTTTTGTCAAGAGGGAGGCAGGGATGGTCGGTTTTTTATGTTTCGGAATAAAAAAGAGGTTCTTAGAAGAAAGTTATGGG
>DOJV01000058.1 GCA_003511125.1 Candidatus Uhrbacteria bacterium | reverse complement strand
AAAGTTAACGAGACACGAGTGATCCAGCTATCTGAATTCTGATTCGCTTCTCTTCCTCGTTTTCCCACCTATCAACGGCAAAACAATTGGCGGTCAACATTCGCAATGCTGGATAGAGGTTGCCTTGATTTACATGGACACTGGCATCTACTTGACGACAAGTATCCATAATTTCCAGAGAAGCCCACCATTTTTCGGGCTGGCTTCTGATAACTTCAAGGATCAATGCTTCTTGGGACGAAAACTTCAGGCTCATTGTTTCTCCAAAGGTTTCTGGTTGGCCAATGTAGTGATAAAAAAGTATCATAATGATAATAAAAAATCAAGTCTATGCCTTTCGAAATCGAACGAAAATTTCTTATCAAAACCCTGCCCGAGAATCTCTCCAAATATCCTCACAAAGACATCGAGCAAGGCTACCTCGCCCTCGACGCTGACGGGACTGTTGTTCGCCTGCGTCGTAAAGGCGACAAATTTTTTGAGACCGTCAAAAAAGGTTTTGGTTTAGTTCGTACCGAACTCGAGGTCGAAATTTCTGGTGAGCAGTTTGAAGCTTTTTGGCCGACCACGGTCGGGAAGCGTTTAGAAAAAACTCGTTATGAGATTCCTGGTGAATACGGTACAATCGAGTTAGATATTTACGGCGGTCGACTCGAAGGGGTGATCACGGCCGAGGTAGAGTTTGATAGCGCAGAAGCAGCGAACTCCTTTGTTCCCCCGGAATGGTTTGGTTTGGAGGTTACGGATGACTTGAGATATTCCAATCACAGTTTGGCTTTAGAGGGGAAGCCGGGAGAATTTTTGAAATAAAAATTTATTATGACTCAATACGAAGGTCGAACCGTTGTCACATCTCAAGGCTCGGAATACAAATATCTTCCGGATGGCACGACTCAAAGATTTAAAAAAACCGAAGGCCGAGAATATGAAACCCAAAGTGTTTTGGTTTTTATTCCGGATTATCAAACTTTAAAAAAAGTCGCGCCGCCAGATTTTGATGTAGTGGCAGTCTTTGGTGAGAACGAGACGCAATACGCTCAGCGTTTGTTGGAAAGAACCCAAACCGAGGGTGCCAGAAATTATGTTGTTAACGCGCGCGGTAAAAAATTAGAAACCAATCAAGATGTCCAAAAAGAAACCGGACCAATTTTCTTAACTTTTGGTTCCGAAGCCAAAGTGGATTTTTTTGTTCCGGTTTCCCGTGAACCAAAAATCGGTTATTCCACTTTTGATACCAGAAAATTTTATGATGAAAAAGAAGGCGTTTGGAAAAGGGAAAGACATTTGGGAAACAAGGTAGTAGAAATAAAATAGTTTAAATTTAGTAGCCCAAACCCGCGTATAAATATGACTTACCAACACACTCAAATCGGTCGTCTAATGCTGTTTGCGACATTGATGACCGTTATACTTTTTATCTTTGTCTCCCAGCAAGAAAAAATTCCTTTTTCGGTTTTTTTTCTTGAAATTTTTATTATTTTAATTTTGTTTTCGTTTTCTACACTTCAAGTGAAAATCGACGAAGCTTTTTTATCCATCAAATTTGGTTACGGAATATTCAAAAAACGTTTTGCTCTCAAAGAAATTATTTCGGCCCAAAGTGTAAAAAATCATTGGTATTGCGGCTGGGGTATCAGGGTGTGTCCTCGGCCTTACATGTGGATTTTTAATGTTTCCGGTTTTGCTGCCGTGGAAATAGTTATGAAAGATGGCAAAAGATTTCGAATCGGCACTGACGAGTCAGAGAGGTTGGAGACGGCGATTAAAAAAGCTATACTTTAAGCAAGAAAAACATAACCCGATTGGTTATTTAATCCTTCTCAATTTATGAAGAAACTAATAATCGTTTTATTAGCGCTGGCGGTTTTAATTTTAGCTGCTTTTTTTATTTTTAAGCCAGTACCTTGGTTGACCTATCAAAACACCCGCTACGAATTCAGCTTGTCTTATCCGGACAGTTGGACGTTCGGTGAAGCTTCGGTTAATAATGATGGTCAAGAATTTGTTTCTCCGGACAAAAGTATTGTTTGTCGGGTTTATGGTTTTCAAAACGCTTTAACCAACGACTCCGGTCAACCGCAAACCCTGTCAGAATTTGTCGACTGGTTTGCCGAAGGTTTTAAGGCCGAAGAAATTTTTGCCAAAAATTACACTTCGATGGCTGGTCAACCGGCTCAAGAATTAATTATTGATTTAGAAGGAGCGACAATCCGAGTTGTTTTCATTCTTAATGAGGAAATTGGTCGAAGTTTGGATTGTGTTTATTCCAGCCAAGAGGTTATGTCTGAACAAGCAAAAAACTTCGAGATCATGCAAAAAAGTTTTGAAATCGAAGAAGCCTCGAATATTCAAGTCGGTACCAATGATTGCTCTAACTTACTTAGCGGAGCTATCACACCTTTCAAAGATTTACAGACTTTTATTGATAGCGAATACACCGAGGTCACGATTACTTCCCGTGAAGATTGGGATGCCAGTAAGTTACCAAAACAAGTCAAAAATTTTGAAAGCCAAGGCTATGTTTGCTATCCCATGCCGCTCGAATTTGATTATTCTGAACAAGCCGGTGACATGTTGATCCAGCCAGAAGTAAAAACTGTCGAATGGAGTTGCGAACTTGGGTACCAAGACTGGAAATATTTGGCGGTTGGCGACTCTGTTGGCCAACAGGCAGCGGAAAAAGCCGGGTTGGTTTGCGAGAAAGAATCGTGTTTTGCCGACGGGGTGACGAGTAGCGAAGTTTGGTTTTGCGCTAAATAATTTTTTACGAAGTTCTGATTTTGGAGTATACTTGTATAGAGTCTTAAAAAAATAATTCTGAAATAACTATGAAAAAAACCACAAGTTCTCCAACTAGGAGAGGGTTGGATTTTAAAACCATCCTAATAATTTTTATTTTGTTAGTCGCTGGCGGTGTTTGTCTTTGGCAAGCGGCCAACTTTAAGGCCAGCGAAAAAAACTTGCAAAACCAAATCTCTTCAATCGAGGGTCAGCTTTCACAAATTCAGGGCGAAAACAGCGCTTTGGTAGAACAAACAAACGAGAGTTTTGAGCTTATTAATAACTACTGTTCCTCTGTCGAATGTTTGTTTAATGTTAATAATAGTAAATATCCTTTAGGCCTCGCGGTTATTGAAGGTTATTATTCGCCGGTTGAAAGAACGGCTTGGGAGGAAACCAAAGAATGTGACAGTTTTACGGTTACTGGCGGCTCTGAAGAATTAATTCGCGTTATGGTGGAATTGGTCGATGGTGGCAATACTGTTCATAGCAAAAACGAGCTCGGTCAACCGATAATTAATTTGGGATTGGATTTGATCAGCGATTCAGAATTTGAAGCCATTAAAAATTCAGACTTAGACAATCCAATCGAGTTAACTGTGCTTTTAACAACTCCGCCGGATATTGGAGTGGAGGTTTGTTATCGGGACGTTATAGTTTTAAGATAAAGTAAACTATTCAAAAAGATCATCTTTAAAACAGATGGTCTTTTTGTTAAACTCCCTAGCCTTGTGGTTAAGAGTTTAAACGTTTACAATATCAGGGACGTTTATGAATAAAGAAAAAACCCAAAAAAATCTCATCGATGAACGCCTCGAAACCGAGCGTCTTTTACTACTTCCCATCTCCATGAAGTATTGCGACGATATTTTTAGAGAATTCACCAAAGAAGTTACTGTCTACATGTATCCTCGCGCCGCCGAAGATGTTTCTGAAACCGAGGAATTTATAAATTGCTCTATTGACGATTTGAAAAATGGCAGTAGTTTGCAGATGATAGTTCTTTTAAAGAACAACCAGGAATTTCTGGGTTGTGCCGGTTTGCATCGAGCTAACACCAAAACTCCAGAGTTCGGTATCTGGCTCAAAAAATCGGCTCAGGGTCAGGATTTTGGTCAAGAAACAATTAACGCTCTCAAAAAATGGGCTGATGAAAATCTCGCTTACGATTATCTCCTTTATCCGGTCGCCGATAAAAATCTAGCCAGCCGAAAAATTCCCGAGGCTTTGGGCGGAAAAATTGCCAAAGAATATGATCAGGTCGGTTTGGGTGGTAACGCTTATCATTGTTTGGAGTATCGAATTTATCCAGTAGAAAAATAATATGTCCCTAACAAAAAAAGAAGAAAAAATTTTAAAATCAATTGTCGTGGCTTCGGAAAACGATCCGTGCAAGCCGGAATTTCCGGCTGATTGCCCGCGCTTTCCGGCCACACCGACTTATAAGATTAAGGTACCGGGTTTTTCTAATGTTTGGTTAAAAGACGAAAGTTTTAATCCAACCGGGACTCACAAAGACCGCATGGCTTGGGAGATCGTTGTGACTTACCGTGATTTTCTTTTGGCCAAAAAACGCGGTCAAATCAAAGGTCATCTGCCGGCCATGTCAATTATTTCTTCGGGTTCGGCGGCCATGGCCATTCAAACTCAAATGAAAAAATACAATCTGCCGGACTTGCGAGTCTTGGTTGATGTCAAAATAAAACCAGAGATTCTGTGTTCGCTCAAAAAAATCGGCTGTCAAATATTTAAAACCGATTTGTCAAAAAAACCTTTTCGCTGGAAAGAAATTTTGGCCTTGACCAACAACCCCGGCGGTTTTGATATTACCTCGAGCGAAGCTCTTGACCCGACTACCAGATTTTATGATTGGTTGAGTTATGAAATTATCAACAACTCGCCGGATTATTGTTTTGTGCCTTTTGGCACCGGGAATTTGTTTGAAAATATTTTGAACATCAATAAAAAAGAAGTTTCCACCAAACACCACGATCCGCGATTTGCAGGTGATTTGAAAAAATTAAGAAACTGCCATTTTCTCGGCGTCACCACCAACAATTTTAAATCCCAGGCCGAAAAACTTTTTTCGCCCCACCTGCCGTTTGTCCATTACGACGAGCAGTGGATCCGACTTTATAAAACCGCCGGTTTTTGCGGTTCAGAATCAAACGTCCATTTGTTACAAGAACGTTTTTTGGATCAAGCCATAAAGTTAGCCGCCGAGCAGGGAATAACGAGCGAGCCCTCGGGCTTGGCTGGATTGGCTTTGCTTTTACAAATGAAAAGTCGGCTGCCAAAAAACAAAAAAATGCTAATCGTCAGCACCGGAAAAACCAAGTATCCTTAGTTTTTTAAGAACAAAATTTTTACACAAAAAATCACCTCTGATGGTGATTTTTTGTTCTCAATTGTTTCTACACGAGGTAAAAACGATAGTCGACAGGAGGCACGGAAGAAGTCCGTGTCTCCTGGAGATAGGGGGGTGTCCTCTACGCAAGGATCGCCGCGCGGGCCATGGCCAGCGCAGCTTCGATGTTCTTGCCACCACCGACGAACCGGTAGTCGTGGCAGAAGCCGGCTCCCGGAATGCCGGTCACGGCCTCGAGGTCGGACCCACGCTTGCCGGCCCAGCTCTCGGGCAGGGGCTTGCGGCCGCTGAAGGCCCGGGGCGCTGTCGGCACCTGCCAGATCATGTAGGCCTGGCCGGTCGGGTCGCTCGGATCGGGTTCGAGGTAAAACAAAGTCTCCTCGAACTCGACACTCACGACGTCCGACCAGTCTGGCACGATCTTCGGCGAGACGACGATGCATTCCTTGACCCGTCGGCCGGCGCGGATGAGCTGGCGGCCGTAGAGCTTGGCCAGACAGCTCTCCGCAAACTTGCGGAGGAAGCGCTTGGTCATCTCGACAGCCTCGAGGTAGGCGCTGTTGTAGTCCGGCTGCTCGTAGAGCAGCGGCTGGGGCGCCAGTTCGAACAGTGCCAGCCCGAAGGTCTTGATCTCGACCGGGGTCGAGCCGACCATGGGCCGGAACCGCGGGTCGTCGATGCCGCCGGCGTCCAGGGTATCGATGCCCTGGACGAGCTCGACGTCGATGAGCTCGGCGAGCTCCTCGGTGTCGACCGTGAGGCCGAACTCCTCGATGAGGCCACGGCAGTAGTCGACGCCGAACTGTCGCCACAGGAGCCCGAAGCTCGAGTAGCGGACACCGTTCTCGCGGGGCGCGGGGGCGCCCTCGCGCTGGTGGTGGTCGAAGTTCAGACGCTCGGTGTCGAACTCGCCATCGACGTCGAAGACGATGGCGGTGGGGGATTCCTTGGCCTCGGCGAGTTTCTCCTCGTCGCGGGTCCGCACGAAGCGGATCCCCGGGAAGAGCGAGCTCAGCAGGGCGCCGGCCATCACATCATCGGGGTGGAAATCTCCGGAGTGGGTGATGGCACGGTGGATGTTGAGGGCGGTGGGCTGGGTCGTCACAAAGCACCTCCAGGTGCGGTGGGGGGGGTGAGAAACCGCTGATCTGCGGCGAGTTTAGCACAAAATTTTTGCTAAATTCGTCGCAGGTCAACCTTAAAAGAACGTAAAATAATACCATAAAAATCGACTTTTGTCAATGGCTGTTGGCTAACTTTAGAGAAAAAACAGCTTTTTTAGAATTCTTTTGTTTTTACTAATTAACATAAAACTGCTAAAATTTGAAAGCTGATTAGACTCTTGTCTTTTTTACACAAAAAACAAAAAAATCCTAATCGTTAGCACCGGAAAAACCAAGTATCCTTAAAAATGTTTATGCTTGAATTCCTTGATGTCGTAAACCAACAAGACGAGGTTATTGGTCAGGCCGAAAGGGCCGAGATTTATCAAAAAAGGCTCTGTCATCGGATTGTCCATGTTTTGATTTTTAATTCGCAAAATCAAATGGCTTTGCAGTTGCGCTCCGATCAGGTTTCGTTTTGTCCAAATCATTGGTCCACGGCCGTTGGTGGACATGTTCAAGCCGGCGAAAATTACGAAGAGGCAGCTCTTCGTGAATTTCAAGAAGAAGTTGGCAAAACTAGCCAGATCGAATTTTTTAGTAAAGATTTTTACGAAGCCGCCGGTTCGCCGAATAAATTTTTGGTGACGTTTAAATCTCAACTCGAGTTGCTCGATAAAATCGCTTGTCCCGATGTTGTGCAAATTAAATTTTTTGAGTTAGCCGAAATTAGACAAATGATCGAGCGCGGTGAAAAGTTTCATCCGGAACTTTTGTTTTTGTTGAAAAAATATTTTTAAAATTTATGATCACCCCATCGCTTTCCGATCTCGACCAAATCCGCAATGCCGGTTTTCGGCCGCAAATTGTCGGTTGTCTTTTGGCTGACAAGAAAATTTTATTTGTCTACAAAAAAGAACACGAACTCTGGCAACTGCCTCAGGGTGGAATTGATAACAAAGAAACTTTAGAACAAGCTTTTTTTAGAGAAATGGCCGAAGAGCTGGGTGCCGAATTGGTCATCTCGATCAGTAAAGAACTTCAGGTTGTCGGCGAAGACGAGATGAAATTTTCGGCCGCCAAACAAGGCTCGCGCGAATTAAAAAACGATGCCGGAAAAGAAATCTTCATGGTTGGCAAAAAATATTTCTTTGTGGCCGTTCAAGTTAAAGCCGAGGTTTTTGATCTAGCTAATTCCGAGTTTAACGATTTCGAGTGGTCAACTTTTGAAGAGGCCGAGAAGTTGTGCAAAAAAATTTATCAGCATGAAAAAAAACGGGTGACACTTAAGGCTTTGGGTCAACTTCAAACCTCGGGTCTATTATAAAATAGTATGTCCTCAATCACCCCAGAAATTCAAAAAATAATCGAAGAAAACCCTGTGGCCTTTGCTACTGTCGATTCGGCCGGTCGCCCGAATGTTATCGGAGTGGCTTTTGTTAAGGTTGTTTCACCGAATCAAATTCTTGTTACAGATAATTACTTATATGAAACAAACCAAAGAAAATCTCGAGAAAAATAATCGTGTTTGTCTAGCGGTTTGGAACAAGGATTGGCAGGGCGCGAAACTTGTCGGCACGGCCGAGTATTTTTCCGAAGGTGAGTGGAAAAAGTTTGTTGAGGAGATGGTGGAGAACAAAGGTCTGCCGGCTAAGGGGGCGATTTTGATTTCTTTGGAAGAAGTTTTGGTATTGAAATAATTTATGAACGAGCCGCTTAGTGCCATCACCCATCTTGTCGCCGCCTTGCTTTCAGTCGCCGGTCTTGTGATTATGATTGTCTTCGCGGTGCTGTGTGGTCGGCCGAGTTTGGTAGTTGGCTCGGCGATTTTTGGTTCGTCTTTGATTTTGCTTTACCTCATCAGTTGCTTTTATCATTTTTCTTTCAAAGGCACAAAACTTCGAAAGATTTTTAAACGTCTTGATCACTCCATGATTTATGTCTTGATCGCCGGTACTTACACGCCAATTTGTTTGGCTTTGCCGGCGCGCGGCTGGGGCTGGAGTATCTTTGGTGTTATTTGGGGTTTGGCAGTCGTGGGTGTGATTTTAAAGGCCACAGGCGCGCGAATTAAAGAGTGGCTTTCGGTTTTGATTTACATTTTGATGGGTTGGTTTATTGTTGTTGCCTTTTACCCAATGATTCTTTGGTTGCCTTTGAGTTCGTATTTTTGGCTGGTCCTTGGCGGGGTGAGTTACACGGCTGGCTGTTTGTTCTACGCCCTCGATGGCCGAGTGCTGCGTTCGCGTTGGTTTGGTATGCACGAGATTTTTCATCTGTTTGTAATGCTCGGGAGTTTTAGTCACTTTTGGTTTATTTTTAGGTTTGTGATTTAGAAATAAAAAAAATCCGCCGGAGAGTGTCCTGACGGATGGAGTTGTGGAGACGATTAACTGCCGGTCTTCAGGTCTAATGTCGATCGTGGTGCAAGACCGCGGCCGACGAGATCGGCCAGGAAATCGAAATGCGTTTGGCGCCAGTGTTCGGTCTGGCCGCTGGATTCCTGGAGTATGCGCCAGGCCTCGAGGAGACACCGGAAGAGATGTTGAAAGCTCGGGGTGTCGGGGTAGACTTCGTAGTTGTCGGGGACGATGTTTTGTTGCTCGTCCGACATGATTGGTTTTCCTCGCTCGTCGAAAGCCATGCGGCCGCCGGTGATCTTGGCCCACACTTCGATGTGGGTTCCGTGATCGACCAACTTCGTGATCTCGCCCCACCAGATGGTGCGGGAAGCGTCCCCCTCTCTCACCGACAAGATGCAGGGAGAATTGTTGGTCAGAAGTCCTTTGTCACACAGATGTGCAGATCCGCCCATTTTCTCTCCTGGGAATGGGGCTGGGTTAGTTTACGATTTTTACTAGAAAAGTCAAGGTAACTAAAAAACTGGGAATAAGTGCCGACCGACACCTATTCCCCGAAGTAAAAACCATCAGCCTGTTTTTAGCTGATGGTTTTTTTACATCTTCTCAATTTTCAAAAGTCTTTCGACCTTATCAATAAATAAAACGCCATCCAAATGATCGATCTCGTGCTGAAAAATAACCGATTCCAAACCAGAAGCCTTGATTACGACTTTTTCGCCTTTACGATTCAAGGCTTTAACTTTAACTTTTTTAAAACGCTTAACAATCCCCCAAACTCCGGGCACCGAAAGACAACCCTCCTCGCCATCGCTACGAAGCAGGGAAGTCGAGAAAATTTTAGGATTGATAAAAGCCTCGGGGCCACTTTTGGTCTGGACAATGATGACGCGTTTACTTACCCCGACTTGTGGCCCGGCCAGTCCGACGCCTTTGTCGGCCATGGTTTCGAGCATTTCGTCCAGAAATTTTTGAAACCCGAGTTTCAAAATTTCGGCCGGTTCGACCGGTTTGGCAACTTGGCGCAAGTTAGGATTGGGGTCGGTTAAAATCGTTAACATAGGATAAAAAAGATTATCACGAAATCGCGTTTGTGTCAATTACGATGCGATCTGGTAACGAAGATAATTTTTCCAAAACCGCGTCAATAGCGCCGGGCTCGACCGAAACGGAAATTTGGCAGCTGCGGCCCGGTTGGCATTCTAGTGGAAAAATTGTAATGCCAGCCAAAGGTCTTAGGCTTTCGCTGGCGGCTTTAAGTTCGAGTTCGGCACGCAAGGTTTCGGTATCGCGTATTTTTAGGCGCAGCCAGCGCACATAGGGTGGAACTTGGTAGGCTTGGCGCAGTTCGAGCTCGTTCATTAAACAGGCTTGCGGATTATTATAATACGGCAGAAAAATATCGGGATTTCGGGTTTGAACAATAAAGACGGCCTGCTCGCGGCGGGCCAGTCCGCGCAAATCTTCAACTGCGCGCAGAGCGTTTTCAAATGAACGGAAACCCGGATCGAGGAGCGGTAGATCAGCGTCGAGATTAGCTACCAGGCCAAAATTTCCTCGGGCAAAAAGTTGGCGGTGGCTTTCAAAATAATAAGACGTCACCAACAAAATTTGGGCCGAGTCGTCTTCTTGTTTAGCTCGGTCGATTAAAGAAACCGTAACTCCCGGAAATTGTTTTTCTAAAGCCTGCTTGACGGTTTGGTTGCCAAAACCACGTTCGTTTAGTTTGACGCCGTGGCAGTTAGGGCAAGACAAGCATAACGGTTCGACACGGTCGCAGTGGTGACAGCGAATGGAAGTTTCATAAACCGTGAAAATGCCGCCACAAACCGGGCAAGGAAAACTGTAACCGCATTCGGCACAGCGTAAAGAAGAAGCCTTGCCTTTGCGGTTGTAAAAACAAAGAATTCGACGGTTATTTTTTAAACAGTCTTGAATGGAGCCATCGAGCGTCCAAGAAATAAGCGGGTGTGGCGACATGGGGCGCTCGTTTTGAGTATTAACAAAATACGGTCGTGGTTCGGGGTGTTCGATAAAAATTTGTTCCTTTTCAAAAGTCGCCAAATCATCGGCTCGAGGCATGGTGTCTAAAAAATATAATCGACAAGCGTTTCTTTTTTGAAACTCCAAAGCGATTTCTCGAACATCGTAACGTGGGTTGCGATCCCGTTGTTTGTGGCTTTCGTGACCCGAGCGAAAAACAAAAACCGCGTCGACCGAGGCTGGTAAAAGCAGAGCCGCCAATCTAGTGCCAAGCAAAACTCGAGTTTGGCCGCGACGAAAATCGTTCCAAGCCAAAAAACAGCGGCCCTCGGTTTTTTCTCCACTTATAACCGACAAACCAAAACTGACAAAATACGGAGCCAAAACCTCGGCCTCACGAGCACCCGGTAACAAAATCACGATTCGATCTTTTGGGTGAGCATGAAGATAAGCCGCGGCCAAAGCCGCCATTTGTGGCAAATCAGGCGATGAAATAAAAGCTCGACGTTGTAAATCAATGGTTTGCAAAGCTCGTTGAATAGCCGAGGTTTCCGAAGTGCGAATTTTTAAAGGTAGAGCCGGAATAACCGGCAAAGAGATATTTCGTTTTGGTATTACAGGAATGGCCGCGTTTAAAATTGCCGAAACACCTTGAGCTAAATCTTTGCCCAGCCATTCAAAAATCTCTAACTCGGTTTCTGCGAGCGGTGGAATGTCTAAAACTCCCAGCACCTCTTTCAAACCCTGACGTGGCGAAAATCTTTCGTGCAATTCTTTAACCACACCGATAATTTCTTGATTACGAAAAGGTATGCGCACAAAAAAACCGCGCTCGAGTTTTAAACCCTCGGGCACCAAATAATCAAAAGCCGAGAAACGCCTCGGTAATCTTTGGATGGGGTAGATTTCAGCGATGAGCATAATTCGTAACAACCGCCCAACTCGAGTAAATTTGTTTCAACTAAACCAATTCAACTTTAGATTCGAAACATTACCGTCAAATAACCGACTCCAAACGGTGCTTCGTAGCTCAATTCTTCGGCTTTGGTGTTTGTGCCTTCTAAAACGCCGAGCAAGGCAAGGGTTGAAAGATAGGCGCATTGCGAAGCTTTTTTGATAAATTTTGGGTCGAGTTGAAGTAGACCGGAAGCGTTAATGTTTTTAGTAGCCTCACGCATGGCGTCGTCGAATTTTTTGCCTTCGGGTTTTAGACCGGCCGGAGATTTTTTGGTTAGGGCGTGCGACAAGTCACCGGAAGAAATAAGCGCCACTCGCCGATCCGAGGCGGCAATAATTTCTTTTAAAATTTTTCCAAACTCAAAATGCGCTTTGGCCGAAAGATCAGGAGCGGTAAACAAAGGCAGAACCGAAAACTTTTTTAATTTTTCCGTTAAGGTAATTAACGGTACGGCCACGGCGTGACCAAGTGATGGATCAGAAAAAAGAGTAAAAGGAATTTCTGAGTGTCTGGCTAAACGTTGTAATTTGTCGAGACAAGAAATTTCTGAAGGGTATTTTAATTTGGTAACCAGGTCACCAAATTCAGCCAGGTCGGTATTGAAAAAATTGTTGAAATTGGCAGAAAAGACTTCTGGGGTAGGATTTCCGTGGCCAGCCAAAATAATAATTACTTCTGGTTGAGTGGCATACAACTCCTCGGCGACAATTTTTAAAGCGTCTCGAGTTTTTTTCAGTTCCTCAATATACTCTCGACCAACCGAAGGTAGAACCAATGGTGTGTGGGGAATATGCGCGGCAAAAACTAGCATAAAATTAAAGTTACGGTCTCGAGGCTTCTTGAAGATTTTCCGTAAAACCAATTTTGTCTAAGACCTCGCCTAACGGATGTAAATTAAGTGAATTTTCGTTGGTCCAAATTACATTCTCCCATTTAAAACCAAAGCCGAGAAAAACTGTTTCGCTAACAATTGGTCGACGTGCGCCTTCGGAAATAAGATAAACCGTGGATTGACCGGTTGCCCCAACTAAGGTACCATCGTTAAATTTCACCGGTGCGCCGGTGTCGTACGACCACAATTCATCAACCTTGGCCGGAACAATGGCTTTGTTGCCAAATCGAGCTGTCAAAATTTCACGGGAATAAATGGCGTGCTTGGTATTGTTTTCAACATAATAAACACCGCCAGAGTAAGGATCTTGAATTAGTGCGCCTTGCGGATAAATTGTCTCGTCGGTAATTGGTTGACCCGTTTCGTAAGCCAATAATTCTTCGGTGGTTACCTCGACTAAATCGTCTGTGCTAAAACCAATGGCTCGAAAAGCTTCCATGGAATCGATATGACGAACGGCATCATCGACCAGCAAGTAAATGCCGCCATCGGCAGTGTGGAGCAGGGAATAATTTGGTAAAGAAATTGACCTGCCAACGGAATAACTTTCAAGTTCGGTTTGAGAAACCGGGATAATCAAATCTTCGTTAAAACGAGAAAGTAGCGCGGCTCGAGAAGTAATTGGCCGACGCTCGCCGTATTGAATCAGCCAGACCCCGCCGGTCTCCGTGTCTTGCAAAAGTGAGCCGGTTGGATAATTGCGAGCAAACCAGGTCTGCCAAATGGTGGCAAAATTTCGATTGCCAGTTAGATGAGGTGTGTAGGTGTAAAGAGCGGCCGTGGCATTATTGGCCGGCACCACGGTTGTGCCGTCGATAGTGCAAGCCACGCCCGGAGCATAGCCCATAACCGTTTCGCCATCTTCTTCTAAATCCAGAAAATAACCTTCGGTAAACTGCAAGGTTGTTGAGTTGATTTGCTTGGCAAAACCACGCCAGCGTTGAATAGCCGAATCGGCATGAGTACAACTGTCGCAAACACCATAACCCAAGGCCCAATCAAGTTGATCTTGAGTTGGGGTGTCGTCGGTTATTAAACCTTGTTCCTTTTGTAGCATGACCAAAATAACTTTTGGATTGACTCCGTTGTTTTGAGCGGTTCGCCAAATAATGTCAGAGGCGTAGCGAACTTTTCCGTCGAGATCTTCGGTTCGGTATTCGGCCAGATAGCCTTTTTCCAAAAAGGTCTGAATTTCACCAAGCTCCATGCTAAAACTATCGGTAAATTCTTCGTCGGAAATTAAATAGTTGGGATTAAAAGAGGTAGCCAAGGCTAAAGAGGGAACAAAAAGAGAAAAAGCCAATAACCAGGCGATAATTTTGGAAACAAAAGGTCTTTTCATAGGTAGAAGAATTATAGCGTTTTTTTGAGAAAAAAAGAAGACCCGGATGTGTACGGATCTCTTGGAAAGGAGGTGGGGGCGTGGCACAAGTGTGCTAGTGCATGCGCCGACCGGATGGAAGGTCGGGGCGACGAAACCGTCGAGGTGGATTACGGTCGCAGCCCAAAACCTCAATTTCCGTCGAAACGGCGTCGCAATTGCTGTCGTTCAGCAAGCCAAATATGACAATCATATTGCCGGCCGAAACCGGACAGATCGAAAATTCGACTGTGGCAATTCCGCTGTCTCGATCTGACCAATGACAACAACCACTTGTGTCTCTGTTGCCTCGCAAGTCATTGATGAGAGCAATACGCTCATCAGCCAGCCGACAAGAGACAACGAGGCGACGAAGATCTGAATCGTCTTTTACCCCGCGGATTTCGACGATCACTCTCTTCTTAGATCCGACCAAGGCCGGACCACCGTTATGACGACGGATCACCAGCTCCATGTTCTTCATGCCTCCACGAAGCAAAAGGAACAATCAAATTCGAGAAGTTATTTTCTCGTTGCGCAAGAGTATAACGCATTTGTGAGCAAAAGTCAAGATCGGATCGGCTGGAGGCGCCATTCCTTAATCGAATAGTCTTGATACAAACTTTTGGTAATCTTTTTGATGACTAATTCTCGCTGAAATTGATCTGGAGAGCAAATTTGTGATGGTATTCGAGTGGTGCATTGAGTATAGAATGCGGGTTCAAAGGAGGTCTCTTGACATTTTCACTTTTTTAAGCAATAATACCTTCTCGCTTTTTACAAGTGAGCTAGCAACGTCTTTCAAGGAGAAAACGCCATGTCCGTAGCCTCTCAAATTTCTTACCTCATTTTCGCTCTCAGAAATGACCGTCCGGACGAATATCTGTACGTCCGGAACGCGTACGAACTTCGGCGGCACCTCGAGGACAACTCCTCTATGTTCAGGGATCTGGGAATCGAAAAAGAAGAAATTGAGAGATTCTGGCGTAACGCCTTGTACGCCCAGGCCACAGCGATCCTTAGAACTATCGCGTTTGGGGAGGTTTGGGTGCACCCGATCCTTGTCGATCCCGTGAAGCTCGTGCGCATGTTGGAGGTCTTGGAGATCGACGCAGATGTATTGCGTAGGATCGAACCCGACATCTACCGGCTCGCGCGCGGCATCGCCAGATTACGAGAGCCTGGTGAGACCTTGAATGGCCTGGAGGCCCGAGGTTTGGTAGATCGAATGTCTTGTGCGAGACCCAACCAGTTGTGGAGAGATTTCCGCATCGTCGCTGAACTGCTTGGTGTTCTTTCAAGCATGCTGGTTAATGAATTTCTCGAACGGGTTCGGGGTCAACGCGCGACCGCGAACATTCGTCTTCTCAATTTGAGGGGGAGTTGACGAAGTCTCAGTTGCCCTTTGTCATGATTGTTAAAGGCGCGAAGAGCCTGGGAGGTCACCGTACGATTTCCTTTCAGGTACGTCGAGCCTGTTCAGTCTCCTGAACGGAGACCTCAGATACCCAAGACAGAATTCTGGACGAGAACTTTTAGTCTTCGGGTGTCTTTTTTTTGTATAAAAATTGAAAAATAAAAACCGTAAGATTTACGGTTTTTATTTTTTTGGTTCTTAGAAGAATTCT
>DOJV01000017.1 GCA_003511125.1 Candidatus Uhrbacteria bacterium | reverse complement strand
GCTTCACGCAGGATCTAAGTATTTTAACTAATATCATCCATGAAGAATGGAGTGATTTATCGGTTAAAGGCCATAAAAATTTGAAGGGATTAAAAACCCAGAATTTACGAGATCACATGAGCGAAGAAGAATTGCTTTTTTCAGCCTTGGCTGAACTTTCAACCAGACGAATTGCTGAAACCGAAAAAACCGAAGGTTTGGAAGAAAATAAAATTCCAGCAAAAAAAGGTGGAAAAATTGCCAAGGACGCACGATTGGCTTTAGAGGAAAAAACCGGAAAGAGTGTTATTACCGGTAAAAACTTTTTGTCATTAGAAAAATAATTATGCTAAACCTCATCGAACACGAATCCCTCTCCAAACACACCACCTGGCGCATTGGCGGTCCGGCGCGGTGGTTTCTCGAAGCCAAGAGTGTCGAAGAAATCATCGAAGCTATCGAGTTTGCGAAAAAAAATAACGCGCCGTGGTTTGTTTTGAGCGGTGGCTCAAATGTTTTGGTCAGCGACGCCGGGTTCGATGGATTGGTTATTCATTTGGCTCTTCGTGAAGTTTCTGTTGAGGGAAATAAATTAACTGTCGGAGCAGGAGCTCCTGTTGTTTTCGTCGCTCGCGCAGCGGCTGAAGCAGGTCTCTCCGGATTGGAGTGGATGGCGACGCTTCCGGGAACGATCGGCGGAGCGGTGCGCGGCAATGCCGGATGTTTTGGTTGCGAGACAAAAGATAATCTTGTCTCGGTTGCGGTTTTGCGAGACGGACAAGTTGTTCAATTATCAAAAAATGAAATGTTTTTTGGTTATCGCGATTCGTCTTTCAAAAAAAATAAAGATATTATTCTCTCGGCGATTTTTGAGTTGACTACGGGCGAGTCAGCGACGATAAAAACAAAAATGGACGAGTTGCTCGCCAAGCGTCTGTCCGCCCAACCGCCAGCCGGCGGCACGGCAGGATGCGTTTTCAAAAATTATCTTTTGCGCGACGGCGAACTCGAGCGACTAAAAAAAGAAGCCGACATCCCGCAAGAAATGCTCGACAAAAAAATCATCTCGGCAGGTTGGCTCATTGATCAAATGGATTTTAAAGGCAGACAAATTGACGGTGTCCAGGTAAGTGAAAAGCACGCTAATTTTATCGTTAATCTCGGAAACGCCAAAGCCGAAGCGGTCGTTCAACTGATTTCTTTGATCAAAACGCAAGCTCGCGATCGTTTTGGAATTCAGTTGGAGGAGGAGATTGAGTATCTTGGGTTTTAGTAATCAAAGCCTCTCAAGCCTCTCAAGCATCTCAAACCTTTTTGGCCCTTCAAGCTAAAAATAAAAACCGCGCCTGAAGAGATGCGGGGAGCGGAAGTCGAGATCGGCTAGGAGGTCTTGGTGGCCAGTTTGGCCATGACAAGATCAACGAGGTTGCTGACAGTCGTCTCCGACGCTTTTGGGATTTCGTCGGTCCTTACCGAGATTCCGAAGCGTTCTTCGATGGCCATAGCCAGATCTGCTTCGTCGAGACTGTCTATTCCGATATCAGTGAAAAGTCCTGTTGTCTCAATGATTTTGAAGTCTTTGTCGTCTTCCAAATGCAGGGTGGTGCAAATGAGCTCAATCAGTTCAACGACGAGTTTCTGACGAGTCACGATTCCTCCAGATGAGAGAGAGGTGTCGCTTGACGAGGGTAATCTTTATCAATTTTCAACAATTTGTCAATAACCAAAAATTCGGTTAAACTAAAAGAGTAAATCACTAACCATTTTTTATGCGCATAATTTCCACCAAAGCGACCAACATGGAGATGACCGAAGCGATCAAAACTTATGTTGAGGAGAAGTTGTTGTCATTGGAAAAATTAATGGTTGATTTTCGTCCAGAGCCAGAAGTTTCGATCGAGCTCGGAAAAACTTCTGATCATCATTCCAAAGGTCCGTTCTTTTTTGCAGAAGCCAATTTGATTGTGCCCGGTCAGATTCTGCGCGCTCGAACCGAAGTTGAGGATTTGTACGAAGCGATCGATTTGATGAAAGATGATTTGCGCCGTCAGGTGGTGGAATTCAAAGAAAAATTGGTTGGAAGCAAACACGAACCACGGCCAGATAAAGTTTAAAAAAGATTTAAAAAATCGACAATAAAAATGTCGATTTTTTGTTTAAGTCTTTAAATTTTCCTGGTTTTATTCGTTGGCTTGATTTTTTTTGGTAAAACCGCCATAATGTGGGGGAAATATGAATATCTTTAATACCATTTTTGGCGATCCTAACGAAAAAGTTTTGAATCAACTGCAAAAGCAGGTCGAGGCAATTAACGCTCTGGAAACTTCTTTTAAAAATCTTTCCGACGAAGCTTTAAAAAATAAGTCTATCGAGTTTAAAGAAAGATTAAAAAACGGAGAAAGTTTGGATGATTTTTTACCCGAGGCTTTTGCGGCCGTACGCGAAGTTTCTTTGCGAGTGCTGGGTCAGCGACATTATGATGTTCAGCTGATTGGCGGTATTGCCATGCATTTGGGTCACATTGCCGAAATGCGCACCGGTGAGGGTAAAACTCTTGCGGCTACCGCGCCTTTGTATCTGAACGCTCTCGAGGGTCGGGGTTGTCATTTGATTACGGTTAACGATTATTTGGCCAAACGCGACTCGGTTTGGATGGGGCAGATTTATTATGCTTTAGGCCTTTCGGTTGGTTGTATTCAACACGATCAGGCTTTTGTTTACGATCCGGCTTTTAAACACGCTGAAGGTTTGGAAACATCCGAGGTTCACGACAAAGATCGCGACGCCACCGGTTCTTTTCGTGTTCACACCGATTATCTTCGTCCTTGCTCTCGCCGCGAGGCTTACGAAGCCGACATTACCTACGGCACCAACAATGAATTCGGTTTTGATTTTTTGCGCGACAACATGGTTTACACCTTTAAACAAATGGCTCAACGTCCGCTTCATTACGCCATTGTCGACGAAGTTGACTCAATTTTAATTGACGAAGCCCGCACACCTTTGATTATCTCGGCCCCGGCCGAAGAATCAAACGACATGTATATGCGTTTTGCTGTGGCTGTAAAATTTTTGAAAGAAAATGAAGATTATAATATTGACGAAAAAATGCGTTCGGCCGCTTTAACCGCCGAAGGAATTGCCAAGCTGGAAAAAGATTTGGGTATTGAAAATATTTACGCCGGCACTGGCGCCGAGGCTCATCATGCCGAACAAGCTTTGCGGGCTCACGCTCTTTATCGTTTGGATCGCGATTATGTGGTTAAAGATGGTGAGGTTATAATCGTCGACGAATTTACCGGTCGACTTATGGAAGGCCGCCGCTATTCCGAAGGTTTGCACCAGGCTATCGAAGCCAAGGAAGGTGTGCAAATTCAACGCGAGAGTGAAACCTTGGCCACAATTACTTTTCAAAACTATTTCCGCATGTACAAAAAGTTGGCCGGTATGACCGGTACGGCCGCCACGGAAGCCGAGGAATTCGGAAAAATTTATAATCTTGAAGTTACGGTTATTCCCACCAACCAAGATCCACATCGAAACGATTTAACCGATCGAGTTTATAAAAACGAAACCGGAAAATTAATGGCCGTGGCTCGCGAGGTTAAGGCTTTGCAACAAAAAGGCCAACCGGTTTTGCTTGGCACGGTTTCCATCGAAAAGAACGAACTTTTAAGTCAGCTTTTGGATCGCGAAGGTGTTAAACATAATGTTTTGAATGCCAAAAATCACGAACGCGAGGCCGAGATTATTGCTCAGGCCGGTCGAGCCGGTTCGGTAACTTTGGCCACCAACATGGCTGGTCGTGGTGTGGACATTGTTTTGGGTGGCAATCCTAAAGATCCGGCCGAGGCGGCTAAGGTTAAAGAACTTGGCGGTTTGATTGTTATCGGCACCGAACGTCACGAATCGCGACGTATCGATAATCAGCTTCGAGGTCGTTCCGGTCGTCAGGGTGATCCGGGCGCAACCCAGTTTTATGTTTCCATGGAAGACGATCTAATGCGTATCTTTGGTTCTGATCGCGTCAAAAACATGATGGACAAACTGGGAATCCCCGACGATACGCCGATCGAAAACAGTTTGGTCACCTCTTCCATTGAAAAAGCCCAACACCGAGTCGAGGGTCATCATTTTGATGTTCGCAAACATTTGCTCGAGTATGATGATGTTTTAAATAAACATCGAGAAATTCTTTATGGTCGTCGTCGAGAAGTTGTTGCGGCTTTTGAAAACCAAGACCCCGAGGTTTTAAAAGAAAAAATCATCGAGATTATCGAAGACGAAATCGAACAAGTGGTTATGTTTCATACCGGTCAGGTTGATAACAAAAAAAACGGCGATTGGGATCCTAAAGAAATTCTCGAGGTGGTGTCCACCATGATTCCGCTTTCACCGGCTGCCAGAAAAAATATCGAAGAAACTGCCTTTGGCGAAGCCAAAGAAAAATTAGCTTTGGCCTCCGGTCGCACCCAACTTATCGAAACCGTTGTTGATTCGGCTCGCGAAGCTTATAAAATCGTCGAAGATAAAACCGCAGATCCGGCCATGACCGATTTGAGTAAATCCGGTCGGGTCAGGCTTAAGGAGT
Organism: Candidatus Uhrbacteria bacterium; assembly: GCA_003511125.1. Taxonomy (GTDB): domain Bacteria; phylum Patescibacteriota; class Patescibacteriia; order UBA9934; family GWF2-40-263; genus UBA12403. Next base: position 11,430 of record DOJV01000017.1, on the reverse strand, counting down.
TGGAACGCAATGTTATTTTGCGGGCTATCGATCGTTTGTGGATCAATCACCTTTCGTCCATGACCGAGTTGCGCACCGGTATCGGTTTGCGTGGTTATGGTCAGCAAGACCCTTTGGTTGAATACAAAAAAGAGGCTTTTCGTATGTTCAACCAACTTTTGACTTCGATCAATCAAGAGGTGGCCTATTCTTTTTTCAAAGTTGCTGTTCACGCAATCCAGGTTCAGCAAGCCACTTTGCAAGGCAAAACCCTGTTCGAACGCGCCGGCGCGGTCATAGCTTCGACAAAGCCCGGCACCTCGGCCGCGGTCGCAACTTCGAGTGGAGCTCCCGGGGTGGCGCAGAAGCAAGTTGGTAGGAACGAACCGTGTCCGTGCGGCTCCGGAGTAAAATTCAAGCGTTGTCATGGTAAATAAGTCTTATGTCTGAAAACATAAAACTCGTCGTTTTTGTACCGTTCGCTTATGCTGACGCGGTACGCGCGGCCATGGGCAAAGCAGGTGCTGGGAAAATTGGTAATTATTCTTTTTGCAGTTTTTCCTGTCGTGGAATCGGTAGGTTCAAACCAGATGACGGCGCTCATCCGGCGATTGGCGAGGTGGGAAAATCGGAAGAAGTTGAAGAAGAACGGATCGAAGTCGTTTGCGCGCGAGAGAACCTCGCCGCCGTTATTGAGGCGATTAAAAAAGTCCATCCGTATGAAGAGGTGGCGATGGATGTTTATTCGTTGGAAGAAATATGATTCGCGTCGTTGTTGGCTTAATCACCCGCCAAAGATCAACTGGTGAAACCGAGTATCTTTTGGTTAGTTCCAAAGACGATTTTGGCGAGTTTACCGGTTGTTTTTATCCGCCCGGTGGTCATCTTGAGAACGGCGAAGATGAAAAGACTGCTTTGGTTCGTGAAATCGAGGAAGAACTTGGACTAAAAGTTTTGCCACTCAACAAGCTGGCTGAAACCGCCAGCGACGTCAAAGATCAAGTCACGCACTGGTGGTCTTGCGAGATTATCGGCGGAGAATTCAAAATCAACGAAGACGAACTCGCCGCGGCCGGTTTTTTCACTCGCGCTGAAATGGAAAAACTTCCGCTGTGGCCTGCGACAAAGAAATTTTTTGAACATTTTATGACTCAACAAACTATCCAACCAACCGGCTGTTGCGAACCGTTCAATCCCGAACAATGGCAAGACAAAGAAATCGTCTGGCAAGATAAAATCTTCGTTAAAGATCATGTCACCAGTTTTCTCCACATCCCGCTCAATTTTGGAAAGAAGGTTGTTAAAAATATGACCTTGATCGAAAAAGCAGGAGCAAAATCGTCGCATCAACTGATGCTGACCGACGAAAAGTCTCTCTGGGGCGCTGATATTTACATCGATGTTGCTAAAGAAGTGTCAGGAGCGCGAATGGCTACGATTTCAGGAAAATTTTTAACCAAAGTTTTTGAAGGCCCTTATCAAAACGCCGGCAAATGGGCAGTGGAGATGGCAGAATATGTAAAGAGTCAAGGTAAGGAAATGAAAAAACTTTATTTTTCATACACCACTTGTCCGAAGTGCGCGAAAGTTTATGGAAAAAATTACGTGGTGTTGTTCGCGCAGGTGGAATAAGTTTTTATCCACAGAATTATGGTTGACAAAAAGTGAGATTTATGGTGTTATGTAAGTAGCACGGTCGAGGTTAACGCCTTGAAGCCGGTACCAACTTAACAACTCCCACTGTTGGTTGGAAATTCTAGTTTTTTGTAAAAGTGTAAATTTATGCTTTTACGATTGGAATTTCCAACCACTGGGAGTTGTTTTGTTTTAATCACTCCGAATTTATATGGGCTCGTGGAGGTAATTGACAACCTTGGCCGTGTTGGTACCGGCAGTTACGGGTTTGATCCCCGTCGAGTCCACCATGCAAAAATTCGGGACCGCCAAGCCCGCCGCTCGTCAAAAACCGCGGCGGGTTTTGGTTTTTTTGACAGAGATGATAATATTCAAGTGATTTTTATGACTCAGCAAACCGTAAATGACCATTTAATTGCCGACATCCCGGTCAAAGCGTTGATTCGACAGAACGGTTGCGTTTTGTTGGTAAAAGAACCAGACGGCCAGTTTGCTTTACCGGGTGGACGGATGTGTGTTGGGGAATTACCACGCGAAGCTTTGCGACGAGAAGTGTTGGAGGAAATCGGTTTGGAAGTTAAGGTTGAAGATTTGTTCGATTGCGCGGTCTTTACAAGTAAATCCGGTATGCACCATTTTGTTGTGATTTTTACTGCACAATTATTGGAGAATATTGGTTCTGTGCAATTAGACAAAACAGAGATTGTGGCGGTTGAATGGGTTCCGTTATCCCAACTTTTTAGTTTGCCGCTGCGTAATGAATATCGTTCGGTGCTTAGTCGACTCGTTTCGAAATAATAAAAAGAGGTTGTATAAATATGCTCTGGCAAAAACACGATGAAAAACTCATCCGCGATGGTTTCAGAAAGATTTTGTCTAAAATTTTTATTCTGCCTAATGGTCAAAAGAAAGATTTTGAAATTAAAAAAGAAGGCGATGTTGTTTGTGTCGTTCCTGTCACCAAAAAGGAGAAAATTATTTTAGCCAAACAGTTTCGTCCGGGTCTGGAAAAAATATTTTTAGAATTGCCGGGTGGCGGAGTTGAACAAGATGAGACTCCCGAGATGGCGGTTAAGCGTGAGCTTTTGGAAGAAACTGGTTATGTCGGACAGGTTGAATTTGTTTGTACGATTCCAATTTGCGCTTATTCTACCGGTCGGCGTCATGTTTTTGTGGCAACCGAATGCGAGAAGGTTGGTGAACAAAAACTGGATGATTCGGAGTTTGCCGAAGTTGTTTTTATGACACTAGGGGATTTTAGAAACCATTTAAGAGAAGGACAGCTAACCGATGTAAATGTTGGATATTTGGGATTAGATTTTTTGAATCTTTTATAACTTCATATTTGTGCCTTTATTTATTGAATTTTTACTCATTACTGTAATTGCCGGGGTTTTTTCATTATCTTTTTCAAAACTGCCTATCGGAGAATGGTGGTATCCGGAGTTTTCGTGGAAAGCCGTTGGGATTCTTTTTGTTGTTTTAACGACGATTTTTAACGTTGCATATTTTGTTTTTGTTAAATCGTAATATGAACCTCACCCAACAAACCTACAACAAAATTGCCGAAGACTGGCACCGTGATCATTCGAGCGACGACTGGTGGGTTGAAGGAACCGGTCGTTTGATTTCCATGCTTCCGGTCCGAGGAACTGTTCTTGATGTTGGTTGCGGAAGCGGTGTCAAATCAAAATATTTAACCAACAATGGTTTAAAAGTCGTCGGCATCGATTTTTCAGAAAATCTGATCGCCATCGCTCGGCGAGAAAATTTGACAAGCGAATTTTTGATAATGGATATGCGCGATGTTGCCGAATTAAATCGTGAATTTGACTGCGTCTTTGCTCAAGCCTCGCTTTTACATATTCCTCGCGCCGAAGTTGTAGATGTGATAAAAAAACTTTTGAAAGTTTTGAAAATCGGCGGCTATTTTTATGCTGCCGTCAAAGGAGTTAAAGAAGATCGACAAGAGGAGGGAATAAAGATTGAAGACGATTACGGTTACGAGTATCAAAGGTTTTTCAGTTATTTTCGTCCGGAAGAAATTCACCAACATTTTGTTGAGGCCGGACTTGAGGTGGTTTGGGAAAATTCGATGAAAACCGGGAACCGCGAGTGGATACAGATTATTGGGCGGAAGGTCTCTTGAAAAAGATTCCTTTTTGTTATAAGTTTTCGGCAGGAGGTCTTTTGTACCAAAAATACGATAACCATTCTGACGCCAAAACTGCCGCGCGGCAGGGAAAAGTGGCCGTGGTTTTCGCCCTTGGTCAAACTTTTCTTTACCTGCCGCTTTGTTTCGAAAAACTTATGGACGAAGATGTTCGCCGTTTGATCGGCGACCATTTCCGTTTGTCCGGAATCGAAGAGTCGCGGTTCGAGATCGTCTCCGAGGCCGGTTATTGCTCTCTTGATTTACCAACTTGTTGGCGGAACGATTGGTACACTTTTGACGAGCGACCGCTGCGTTCTTTTGTTTCTTCTCTTACCGGAGGTTTCTGTGGTTTATTTTAGGTCTAACAGTAACAAGTTGTCGTCTTGGACGTCAAACTGGCCGGCGAAATCAACCCCAAGCCGCAAGACTGAAACGGAGAAAACATGAAAATGATGTGTACTCGCGACTAACTCCTGGCCCTGGCCCAGAAGAAGTTCGGTGGAGAAGCCGCTTGCCTCGCAGATATCTCGGAATCCGAGCTCTTCGGTGAACCGGGTTTGCACTCGGATCTCTACGACCAACTGATCGACGAGGCCAAGACGTCCACAGTCAGCTCGATCATCGACGCCTTCCTCAAGGCTGAAGGCTCGCCGTCGCTCGTCGAGTTCCTCGTGACCTGACTCGAGGCCCAACCCGACTTTCGCAGTCACATGTGATTATCACGACACAATCTCTCCCGAACCGCCAAGCGGTTCGTTTTTTTATCTTATCCCCTTGACTTACTTTATAATTTGCTTTATCATATTGCCCCGGAGGGTATAAAAAATGGTCATTTTTTTAACCGGAGAACCCGGTTCTGGCAAGACTTCTGTTGTCGACAGACTGGCTCGAAAGTACGGGCCATTGGTCGGTGGTATCATCTCAAGAGAAGTGCTCGGCGAGGGAGGTGGCCGTATCGGCTTCGATGTCGAAACCATTGGTTGCGGGTATCGTCGTGTGCCTTTGGCTCGCGTTTCGTCGGAGAGCAAGATTCGAGTTGGGCGTTACGGCGTTGACCCGCTTACTGTTCAGGAAGTGGTTGTCCCAGCTATCTGCCGAGCTCGCCCCGATCAACTCTTGGTGATTGACGAAATCGCCCAGATGCAGATGTCGTCGCCGGTTTTCTGTGCTGTAATCAGGGGGCTTATGGAAAAGGGCGGTCTCCCAATTCTGGCCACGGTTCACTCTCGTTCCAATCCGTTCACCGATGCTCTGTTGGCTCGGTCGGATGTCCGAGTCTTTCGGGTGAACCCGGAGAATCGAGACCAGGTTCGTCGAGCCATCGACGACCTCCTCTGGCATACTCTCTGCGCCGCCCCCAAGTAGTTCTTTCTTTTTGTCTCGAGCTCGCCCGCGTTTCTTAACGGGCGAGTTTTTTATTTTGTGAAAAATTCGAAGAATTTTCGATTTGTGATAGAATAAATTTGAGTTTAAGGTTTTTTTGTTTTGAAGGAGTTTTGTCTTTGCCTTAAAAAAGTCTGTGCCAAACATAACACGATCGTGTAATATATGGGAACTAGAAAAATTAAAATTAGCTCATCTTTTCGTAAAAATTCCAGCCTGGCGGTCTGGCTATCGATTATTGGTGATTTAGGTGGTGGCCGAAAAATCGTAAAACTTCCGTTTCCAGAGCCAACTTTTGCTAAAAGGGTTTTTTTAAAAACTCTTTCGGTTTTAGCTAAACGAAAAATGATTGTTGTCAATAAGAAAACAAAATATTATTTGGTTAAATTAACTGATTTGGGGAAGATAGAATATTTGAAAATAAAAATGCCCATAGTTAGTCCTTTGTCGGAAAATTTATTTTGTTTAGTGATTTTCGATATTCCGGAAGAATTTTTTTTGGTCCGAAATTTATTAAGGAAATTTTTAAAGGCCCACGGTTTCACCCTGATTCAAAAAAGCGTCTGGTCTTCTTCTGAAGATTTTATTGAGCCGCTTCAAAAATTATTTGAATCTTTGGGCTTGCAAAAATGGGTTAAGGTTTATTGCGTGCTTAAAAAACGTTAGTTCCAAACATAACACGATCGTGTTATGTTTGGAACCGGTATTCAAACCAACTTTTGGTTTTTTATGTCCATCTTTAATCACAAATTATTTCAACAGCTTCAATAACTCCAGCTCTCCCCAAACGATTATGCCATTTGCGGCAGTGGTCCGATGTGGGTCAGAAACATTAGAGAATCACACGATCTCGATGTTGTCGCCCGCGGCTCAGCTTGGGAGATTGCTAAACTGCTCGGCGACATTGAATGGAGGGAAGATGGTGTTCAACGCGTTAGTCTACTTAACAGCGATGTCGAAATTTTCAATAGTTGGGGTTTTGGTCGCTGGAGTGCCGACGAACTTATCGACAGTGCTGATTTGTTCGAAGGCGTTCGCTTTGTTAATCTAGGGATAGTCTTGGAGTACAAACGCCAATTGACTCGGGAAAAGGATTTGGTTGATATCAAATTAATCCAAGCTTGGTTAAAGGAAAAAGACGTATAAATTTTATGACTGTTTACAACAAACTTGTTCGTGATTTAATTCCAGAGTTAATTGCTTCAAAAGGTGAGTTTTGTAAAACTCACCTGGCTACACCAGAGGAATTCGAAATAAAACTTTTAGAAAAAGTTTTAGAAGAAGCCCAGGAATTAAAAGAAGATCACGGTTCGATCGAAGAGCTGGCCGATATGTTGGAGGTTTTTGAAGCTTTGATTGAATTAAAGGGATATGATTGGGAACAACTTAGGCAAGTCCAAAAAGAGAAAAAAGAAAAACGCGGCGGTTTTACAAAAAGAATAATTTTAGAAGAATCATAATATGTCCGAAGACTTAAAACGCGGTCTAGATTACATTGGCGTCTGTTGTGTCTTTTTCTGTCACGACGGTCAGGGCAATCTCCTTCTTCATAAACGTAGTGCTAATTGTCGCGACGAACAAGGTTGCTGGGATTGCGGCGGCGGCTCCATGGAATTCGGCGAGACTTTTGAAGAAGCCGCTTGCCGAGAAATTTCCGAAGAATACGGAACCGCGCCGCTCGAAATTCAATTTGTTACCACTCGCAATGTTTTGCGCGAAAATAATGGTCAACCAACTCACTGGATGGCCAATATTTTTGTGGCCAAACTCGATCCGACTTTGGTCAAAAACGGCGAGCCGGAAAAGATCGAGGAGTTGGGTTGGTTTCCATTCGACACCTTGCCCGAGCCTTTGCATTCGCAGCTCACTAGACATTTTGTGGCGGCTAGAAAAACCGTTGGGTTCTAGCTGTTTTTAAAGTTGAGTTAAGATATTAAAATCAATATGAATTTTCCGTCTTTTTTCGCAAAACTTTCACCTGTCAAGAGAGAAAGTTTTTTTTCTTTATTTAAAAAATATCCGGATTTAATTATTCCAACTATCGATCGAGTTGAAAGAAAAATCGAAGCCGTAAAACAAAAAGACACCAAAAAACTCGAAGCTATTTTTTTGGAAGAAAAACAAATGATTCAAAATATTACCGATCGTTTAGATCAAGAGGCCGTCAAACATAAGATTAAAAAAGATATTTCCTAGTATGTCAGAAACAAAAAAACCATTCGAAAGTTTTTCGCCGCCCGTTTCCGGAGATCAAGAGATAAGGATCGTAGAGAAAGACGGGATTAAAGAATTCGATCCGAGAAATACCGAAAAAAAAGAGGCGGCTCTTTTTTTATCTCTTCATCGAAGCTTGTCTGAAAATTTACGAATTACCGGAAGGGAAATTCCTCGTTGGGCGATGGTTGGTTTAGCGGTAGGACAACTATTTTCCGTAGAAACGGCTGCGGCTTCTGAAACTGTTGAAGCGCTTCAGGCCATGGAAGTACCAGAGCTTAGGGTGAATTTAGTCGAGGATCTTAATCCTCCAGACACAGAGCAGGCGGAGGCATTAGGTGAATTTTTGGAAACAGGAGTCTTGTTTCAAACAGACGGCGGAAAGTTGGTTGCAATTCAGGACGACTTACAAGAAGGTAAAACTTTTGAATTTTCCGAACCCGTAGATCAGATACTTCTCGAAAGGCAGAGGCCGGTTTCGGAAATACAAGAATTGGTCAAAACCTCCGGCTGGGAAACGCGTAGTGAAGGTGGAAAAAATCAAGCCGTTAAATTTGTTGAAGAATTTAGAGGTAACGGAAATAATATGCTTATTTCGGAATCTTGGAGTGACGGCGAAAGCCAGGCCAGAGAATTAATTTTGGTTTATCCTAGACCTAATTTTGAAGATAAATTTTCTCAATCTGATCACGGGGTGTTATCGGTCGGTCTTTTCGAGGTTGGTCAGAATTTTAGAATTTACCTTGGTGTCGAGCCGTTGTTAAAGCCAGTAGAAGAAATAGACGGGGTTCCGGTTTATGCCCGGGATAAAATCGGTGAACGGACTTTTGTTAATTACAACCAACAACTTCTTAATGGTGTACAAGAAACTTTTTCGGATTTTGGTTTGAGTCCTAAAGATTGTTTAGACAGAATTTTTATTAGGCCCGGTCATGAAGTTTTGTTAAAAGGAGGTTGGGGCGGATTGGCTTTCACGGAACGTGGCGAGATAGACTTTCCGGAAGATCCCTATCTGTCAATTGCCGGAGAAAGTTTTCAAGAAATAGTTGAACATGAAACAATTCACATAATAGGAAACGCTTTGAAAGCAGATTCTTCAACAGATTGGATTTATACTTATGCCATTGTTGGACCAGAGGCTATGTTGGCGATGAGTGATGCTTTTTTTCCAATGTCTGGTGAACATCCTCAGGATAATTATTTTGAGTTTTTTGCCACCTTAGTAAATTCGCTTGATTTGCCAAATTGGGAACAGTCAGCGGAAACACTGGACGGCCCCAACCGCGCGGCACTTCTTTTGTCCCTGGAATCTCTGAGAAAAGTTTTGTTAGATCACCAAGTGAAAGCCAAAGCCGGGATTATTCAAAAGATTGACACAAAAATACTTTGGTGCGAGGCAAATAAATTCGAGGTTAAGAGTTAGAATTATTAAACACCTTGTCAAAACCGTTAAAAAAACCGATTGATTAAAAAATATGCCAGAATTTAACCGAATTGAAGTCCCAACTCCAGAAAAACATGAAGCACTTCTTAAAAGAGAAATGTTAAAACAAATAATGTTGCCCGGCGCCAAGGCTGTGATGGAAAAACTTCGTGCTGCCGGTCGGGAAGTTTCTTTTGTTGAGGCTTTTGAAAAAATAAATAAAATTCTTTTTGTATTTCAAAAACTGCTTGAAGAAAAGATTGGTGCGGCCGAAGCGGCTAAAGTTATGAATGGTTGGCGTGAGCAAATTAATAAAGCTTTTGGTGCGGGTGGTAGAGGTTGGTTGCCTCGGGTAGAAAAAGTTTTCGCCGATTTAAACGAGGGACAAAAAAGTTTGACGGAAGGAATTATTCGTCGCGAGGAAGAAAAAGCCGGTTCAATTAAATTTGGATTAATTTCAGCTCGCAAGGAGCTGGAAAAATTTGGAATTGACCCCGAAGACGAAACTCTTGAACTTCATTTGGAAGAGTTTTTTAAACGCGGAGAACAAACCGGAGTTCGTCAGGCGGCTTTGAAAGATTTGGGGCGAGTGGCCGAAATTATTATCGATCAATTTCCTCACGTGAAAGCCGTGACCGGATTTTCTTGGTTTTTTGATCATCCTCTAACCAAAGAATTGGGTTTTCAAATCGTCGATGTCGAAGACGACTCGACTGGTTACGGCGGTTCGACTTGGATGCAGTTTATCGATCGTCACGGCCAAATAAATCAGAAGCGCGTTAATCAATTTTTGGCTACTGGTGAGTTTCCTATGAAGGCCAAACTGGGTTTTATTCCCGTGGTCGATTTTTTGAAAAGATATCTGCCAGCCGAGCGGCGCGGTAGTGTGACCTTGCAGGAAACCAGACATGGTCGGCAAGAAATTGAAAAACAATTCAGAGATTTTTCGCTAGACATTAAAGAGCGTTGGGACAGTCTTTTTGCAGAGGATTTGTCGGCAGTTTTCGGTGAAAACAAAATCGCCAACGATTTACTTGAGAAATTCGGATTAAAAGAACAATTTTTCAATATTTTGCTTGAAGCCAAACGATCCGGAAAAACTTTGGAAGATGTTAAAAAACTTAAGGGGGCCCAAGAGTTTAATTCGAAATTGCAAAAGGCCATAAAAATTGATCCAGACCGAAGTCGTGTAGTGGAAATTTAAATCAAAACCAGAAAATGATTTTTTATGGACTTAACCCAACAGTCTTACGATCGCATTGCCAAAGATTGGTATCAAGATAATTTGACCAATGAAAATTGGTGGCAGGTAGGAATAGATTTTTTTGTCGATTGTTTGTCAGAAGGGGCGGCGGTGTTGGATATTGGTTGTGGTTGTGGTGAGAAAACAAAATATTTAAGCGATCGAGATTTTCGAGTTACCGGAGTCGATTATTCTGAGGGTATGCTGGCCGAAGCCCGAAGACAGTATTCAAATCTCAAGTTTTTACATCTGGATTTTCGGCAAGCCGAAATTCTGGGTCGGGAATTTGATGGAATTTTTTCTTTGGCGGCATTTTTACATCTGCCAAAAAAAGAAACCCCCGAGACCATCAAATCTTTAACAAAAAATGAATGTGCTCCGCGCAGCAAGCTGACGCGGTATCTAGTGGATTAGAAATTGAAGAGCTTAAGCTGATCTATAGGGTGTCCTTGCTTCCTCACATATTCACGAATCACGTCTCTGTTTCCGCCTTCCCCAACAGTGGCCACAAAAAAACCTTCTGTCCAGAACTGACCGCCCCAAAGTTTTTTTCTGAGATCCGGGTGTTTTTTAAACATTTCTCGGGCAATGATTGACTTAATTGTTTGGATGATAACCGAAGGTGAGAACTTTGGTGCTGCGGACATCAAGAAGTGGACGTGATTCGTGTCTATACCCACCTGTTCAAATCCGTACTCATAACACTCTCCGATTTTCACACAGACTGAACGGAGTGTATGCTCATGGTACAAAAATCCAAAAAGTGCTTTTCGATACTTTACTGGACAGGCATAGTGATAGTGGATTTGATAAGCGTTGTGCTCGGATTTTTTGACCGTTCGCATACCCTCCTAGTTTAATGGATAAGGAGGCCGCGCAGCAAGCTGCTCGGAAAAAGGCAAGTTTTAAAACCCGGCGGCTATTTTTATATGGCCGTAAAAAATGTTCGTGATAACGGTGTCGAAGAAGAAGTTAGAACCTCGAACGACTACGGTTATGAGTTTCAAAGATTTTTCAGTTATTATCGCCCCGAAGAAATTAAAAAATATTTTGAAGATGTTGGTTTGGAAATTGTTTGGGAAAATTCTAAAAAAACCGGAAATTGCGAGTGGCTACAAATAATTAAGTTTTAATAAACCTCCAGCTCTGCTGGAGAGACATCAATAGGCTCTGCCGTTCCTGCGAGAAGACAACGAACACACGGAAAGATAAAAACACGGGAAGTACTTCGAAGGTAAGTTGCGAAAAAATTAAAAGCGGTCTTAATAAAAATTTGTGTCTTTTGGAGAAATTGGATTGAATTTTTTTGGAATTGATTTGTCTGAATTGTTGATGCAAGCGTTGAGGTAAAAAAAATATGACTGTGAGTAAAATTGGAGCGATGAGTAATTATAATTC
>DOJV01000051.1 GCA_003511125.1 Candidatus Uhrbacteria bacterium | reverse complement strand
TCGCCCCTTCGATGAGTGGTTCGCTGTCGGCGAGAGGATGCTGCCGGAGCACCCGCTGCTCCCGTTGGTGATCTGGAAGATGTTGCGCGTGGTCAAGAGCTTCGATCAGCGCCGCCGACTCCTTACGCTCATTCCGGGACAAAACTCCGCGCTCGTCACCAAGTTGTTCAGAGAGATGATTGAGGAGGCCAGCGCGCCCGAGGACAAGCTTGAGCTCTATGTGTCGATCTCGAAGAGAACACCTGGCGCGCAAGATACGCTGGACGCGCTCTCACACGACATACTGGTCGAGGCTCGGAACAGCCCCGAGTTCGCCATCAGGGTCTATAAGATCAACGGTCAGATGGAAGACAACGACGGCCTCATTGTCTCTGTCATTGGGAAACACGCCGAGGACCCGGCGGCCGTTGCTGTGATGCTCAGGCTTCTCGACAAGAATGACCCGTTCTACAAAGAGATCCTCCGGATCATCGGCTCAAGGACCAGGCTTGTCACTTAGCCGTCTTTCGCGGCTTCACTACGCCGTCCTGTTTGTTCGGGACGGCGGATTTTTTTTGCGCAAAAAACCAGCACTTTTCAGTGTTGGTTTCTGGTCTCCGAACGCGACCTGATTTGGCTCATAAATTATTCGGTGCTCTTCGAAACAAAAGTTTTGAAAAGCCGGATCAAGAATTGTGCAGACAGCCTTGCAGCCAAGTGAACAAGCTTGAACAGATTCCTCGTCAGACGAGGTAGCGCGGGGTTCTCGCGATTCAACCAAGGTCGAATCGGTTCTAAACCCATGAACCAAATTAGCCCAAAACAGTATCGCGTTCGGATGTTTTTATGGTAACATGTAAATGATAGAAGCGGAAGATTGTCGTTCTGAATAACTTTTGTCCGTGAAAACAAGTTTGATTTTCAGCGATTTTCAATGAAATAAAAAATGTTTGGTAAATTAATAAAAATTTTTTTAATTTTTTTTCTTTTCGTTTCAGCGGCAGCGATAGTTTTGTTTTCGGTTTCGCAGGTTGTGGTTTTGAATTCAGCCCAAGATAAAATTTTTACCGTCGAGTCGGCGCCGAGTGAACGGGTGGTTATTGTTCTTGGAGCCAGTGTTCTTCGTTCCGGCCAGCCATCGGATATGTTGGCCGATCGTTTGTTGACGGCGATTGCTTTGTATCGAGCAAGGAAGGCGCAAAAGTTTTTGCTTTCTGGCGATCATGGCAAGGTTGATTATGACGAAGTCGAGGCCATGCGTGATTATCTTTTGAAATTAGAAATCCCCGAGGAAGATATTGTTCTTGATCATGCCGGTTTTGACACCCTTGATTCTATGGTTCGGGCCAAAAAAGTTTTTGGCCTCGACAAAGCCTTGGTGGTTTCGCAAAGTTATCATTTGCCGCGAGCGATTTATATTGCCGAGAATAACGGGCTCGAAGTTTTTGGTGTGTCTTCTGATCGTCAGAGTTACGTGAAGATAGAATATTTTAAGTTTCGAGAAATGTTTGCGCGAGTGAAGGCGGTGTTGGAAGTTTTGGTGGGGAGTGAACCGAAGTTTTTGGGGGAGATGGTGGAGGTGTAGTGGTGTGTGGACGGAGGGGGCGCGATTTTTCCGCCGTCGCTCGTGGCGAGCTATGGCGGACAAGGGGGCGTTAAGGCGTTGAGGTATTTAGATGTTGGAGTTTTTTTGTTCCATTTGATCCTTCAACGTCTTAAGGCCTTTCAGTGTTGTGGTTGATACTTCGTGGAATAGGTGTCGATCGGCACCTATTCCACGAAGTTAAAAAATAAAAAAATACCGCCCCGCGTGCAAAGCACGGGGCGGGGACGTAGGGGCGGCCATTGGCCGCCCTTTTTCGTACGCGTTGTTCGACCGTAGGTTAGACCTCGGTCGGCTGTTCGCGGTCGAGCCAGACGATGAGAGCCAGGATGTTGGGATTGTTGGGTCTGCAGAAGATTTGTTCGAGTTCGGCCACAGCGGTTCTGGGATTGTCGGCATGGTAGGCCTGGACGACGCGGTAGTAGAAGTCGTTCATCATGTCGATCCAGTTGTCGACGTTTGCGGTGTTGTTGGGGTCGACTTCGAGGCCGGTTTCGGTCAGACGCATGGCGCCCGAGTTGAAGAGCAGACCGGCCATGATCATGTTTTCGCGAACATAGTCTTGGGAATCGTCCTCTGCCCGTCGTGCCTTTAGCAAGAAACGACAGACTCGGGCCGTGCTGATGGCCAGAGAACGTCGAGCTTGGTCGGACTCCACAGCGCAGATGGCGGCTAGGCCACCAATGGTAGCCTTGCCCTCCTCAAGACTGGATCGGTTGCCGAGGACTTCCTCGACCTTGGGAGTGCAGCCAGTGGGGTGGGTGCACTCGTGACTGACCACGTCGGCCAGTACGGCTTCGAAGGTCACAAGTGGAATCAGGGTCGCAGCTGTCTGTGGAGTGCAGAAGCGGCGGAGGAGGTCGTGACTGCGACCGACGGTCGTGCCGATACCTTCGGGGTTCAGGAAGTTCTTGCCGCCTTTGACCAGGATGTCTTGGCGATTGGGTACGACTTGTCCCGAGATGCGGATGCGTAGACAAGTGCCGCCACGGAGCGCGTCGGTGAAGACAGCGATGTCCATGGTTTCACGCAGTTTGCGTTCGGCCAACTTGATCAAATCGTGGTCGAAGTTCGAAGCTTTGGCGTGGATCAGAACGGCCTCGCGGACATGTTCGATGATCTGGCTACCGATGTCGGTGCGCACGGCCAGGCGGAACTCCGGACTGACCCCGACGGGGTGCTCGTAGTTTTCCATGCCGTGGACTGGCACCATAGTGCAGGTTGGCGGGATCTTGATCCAGGCCTGGTCGACCGCGGCCCAGCGAGCCTCTAGTTGGCTGATTTCGGTGCATCCGAAGGCGTCGGCCAAGGCCAGGAAGTAGTTGGGAGTCGTGTCGTCTTCACAGTACAGGGCCATGAAGTCAAGTTGATCACGAATTTTTTCAACAATCTCGGGGAAGGCCTCGGCCCAGGTTTTACGGTCAAGAACCTGCCCGGTTTCGTGATCGTAGAGGAAGCACGTGTAGTCGTACTGGCCGCCAAGGATTTCGCGCAAGTGGTCGGCATGAGCCTTTTTGTCTTCCTCATTCCAGTCGGCGGTCAGCTTGAGGTGGGGGATGACCAGGTGTTCGTACCAGGCCAGGTAGAGCTGGTCTATGGTACAAGACAACGGAATCGACAGTTTGAAGAATTTGAGTTCGTTTTCGGACGGGTTGGTGCTTCTGAAGGCTTTCAACATGCAGAGTCGTTCGAGTTCGAAGATTGGCCGGATAAGGTCGCGGGCCAGTCGCAAGTTGACCTCGGGGTTGGACTTGTCGACCTGGGCGTTCAGGGTGGCCAGGTACTTTAGGAGTTCTGCGACCGGAGAGTCCGGACAGCTGGTGCCCGGGCCTTTGGGAAGTTCGGCGATGAAGTCGCAGATGTGTGGCGAAACCATGATGTGTTGGGAGATCGCTGCGATGATCATCTGTACGGTCTTGAACCAGGGAACATCAGGGTCGGTATCAGGGAGAACGAAGTCGCGAGAAAGAATATTGGGCCATTGCTGAAGCATTGTAGATACCTTGGGCTGGTGAGGGAAGGAACAGGGAATTTGGCTGGATTTGCCGGTGGTAGGTTAACTTTTTTGTTGAGGTGATGTCAAGGTTTTTTTGGTGTAGGTAAGGGAGTATAAGGAGATGTGTGGATGGTGGTGATTGACAGGTTTGAGGTTTTTGGATAAGGTCGGAGCGGTTCTTGTGACAATTCGACAAACCACTCTTCGGTGGAGGTTCAAGTGTCTTCGCAAACCAAGGACAAAGGCGGGCGGCCGCGTTGGCTGATTCCACTCGAGATCATCATTCTCGTCGCCTTCCTCATCATGGCTCCGTCGCTCATGAACAGCGGCGGCGACAAGGTCTCGACATGGCTGGCCGGTTTCGTGCCGATCGTCGGCATTCTTCTGGCAGCGGCCGTGGTCTTCACCAGTCTGCCGCGGGTCAAGACAGATCCGGACAACCCGAACCAGCTCGACTACCTGAAGGTAGATGGCTATCGGATGCGGCGCGCCATCAACTGGCTCACCATCGGACTGGCCTACGCCTTCCTGTACTGGGGGCGATACAACCTCAATCCGGCCATCATCGCCCTTGGTGGCGAAAGCATGGTCAAAGATTTTCATGTCATCTTCAGTGTCGGAACGTGGGTTTACGGACTTTCGTTCCTCCTGAACGGTCCGTTGACGGATTGGTTCGGCGGACGGCGGGCGATACTCATCGGTGTCATTGGCGCGATCGCGGCCAACTTGGCAATCGGTGTGGCGATCGGACTCTGCGCTGACGGATCCCTGTCACGCGACCAACTGTTCCGACTCATGGTATTCCTCTACGCCGTCAACATGTACTTCCAGTCGTTCGGCGCCGTGGCCATCGTCAAGGTCAACTCGGCCTGGTTCCATGTGCGCGAGCGCGGAGTCTTCGGGGCGGTCTTCGGGATTCTCATCGCCATCGGTATCTACTTCGCCTACGACGTGACCAGCATGGTGCTGAAGCAGACAGAGAATGCCGTCGAGATGGCTTTCTTTGTTCCTGCCGCGGCCTTGACAATCATCCTGATCGCACTCTTCGCGGTGGCCAAGGACAGGCCAGGACTCGCTGGATTCAAGGATTTCGATACTGGTGATGCCACTGGCGGAAAGGAAGGTCAGAAGTCGGATCCGCCAGTCAAGGTCTTCCGTCTGATGCTGACCAATCCTGTCATCATGACCGTGGCAGCGATCGAGTTCTGCAGCGGTTTCATCCGCCAGTCGTTCATGCAGAACTTCAAACTGTTCGCGAAGTCAACCGGCATCACCGAGAGCTTTGTGTATGAACATTGGGGCATGGTGCTGTGCGTAGCCGGCATCATCGGCGCCGTGGTGGCCGGAACCATTTCGGATCACCTGTTCAACTCAGAACGCGGGCCGGTGGCTGCCGTGCTCTACGCCTTCATGCTCGTCGGCGGAATCGTCCTCTGCTACATGCTCGGCGTTCCAGAAGTCGGTTGGGTGGTGGCGGCCATGTCCATGCTCGTCATCGGTGTCCACGGCATGCTCTCTGGCACCTTCTCGCAAGACATCGGTGGAACCAAGAATGCCGGTATCGCCACCGGCCTCATCGATGGCTTTGTCTACGCGGGCTCTGGCACGCAGGCGGCTCTCTACGCCGTCATACTGCCAGAAGGAGCTGCCAGGGCAGATTTCCACAACTGGTGGACTTGGCCGGCGGCCTTGATCCTGCCTGCCTTCATCGGACTCGTGCTGTCCTACAAGGTCCGCCATGCCCGTCGCGACCTTGATGCGTCCAAGAAGGCGGCCGCGGCCAAGATTTCCTGATTCGAACATTCTCATCCAGCCCCGCTCGCTCGAGCGCGGCTGTTTTTTTATTTTTTTGATTGAGGAGTAGATAAAAAGTTTTTGACTGGGTTGAGAGATTATATCAAAATGACTAACGATCGCATTTATTTTGATATTTTTTCAATTTTCCTAAGAATTTTCGCAAAATATCAAAATTCCAGTGATCACCGGTTATTTTGATGTTTTTTTGTTTTTCCCAAGTTTTTTTCAGTAATAAGTTTCAGTAATAAGTTTAGTCGAATACAGCCGTTCGTGGTATTATTTTAGCAAACAAATATTTAGATTCAGCTAGGGGTTAGCCCATCTCCAACAAAATCCCCCTTTATCCTTCTTTATCTATCTTAACCACCCCTATGAAATACCCCGGCCTCACCACCATTGAAATCAAAAAACTTCAAACCCAATTCGGCCCCAATGCCTTGCCTGAAGAAAAAGTTGCCTCTGGTTTGATGATTTTTTTGGCTCAATTAAAAAATCCTTTGATTTACGTTTTGTTGGTTATTGGTGTGCTTTCAATTGTTGTAAGTGAATATGGTGACGCGGTTTTTGTTTTTGTTGTGGTGATTATGAATTCGCTTTTTGGGTTTACTCAAGAATTTAAAACTCAAAAAACACTAACCGCCTTAAAGCGCATGGTTAAGCCTCGGGCGCGAGTGGTTCGCGATGGTGAGCGTCAGGAAATTGAAGCGGTTGATTTGGTGCCTGGCGATATTGTGTTGTTGGGAGTTGGTGAGCGAGTGCCGGCCGACGGGGTTGTTTTAGAGGCAGCTTCGTTTTTTGCCGATGAAGCGATTTTGACCGGCGAAAGCGAGTCGGTCGAAAAGAAGGCTCAGGACGAAGTTTTTATGGGTACGATTGTGGCTTGGGGTACGGCCACTATGCGAGTTGCCAAAACCGGTCTGACCACCAAAATCGGAGAAATCGCTTCGATGATCAAAGAAACTGTTCAGCCACCAACCGTTCTTCAGCTTCGTCTAAAAAAGTTGGTGCGGACAATAATCATAATTGCCAGTGGTCTTTGTGTTTTAACTTTTTTTATCGGATATTTTTCGGGTTATAGTTTGTGGGAGATTTTTGAAATTGCCGTGGTCTTGATGGTGGCAATTCTGCCCGAGGCTTTAACGATCGCAGTCACGCTTATTTTGGTTTTGGCCATGCAAAAGTCTTTGAAGCGTAAAGCTTTGATTCGAAAACTTTTGGCCGTGGAAACTTTGGGCTCGGTCTCGACAATTTGTATCGATAAAACCGGGACTTTGACTGAGGGGAAAATGCAAGTGACCAAATCTGATTTTGTTGATAAAGATAAGGCCTTGAACACTCTTTGTCTTTGCAATAACCTTTCCAATTCCACAGAAATCGCTCTTTGGGATTTTCTTTCTGATCAAAAAGATTATTCGCCACAAGAGGTTTTTGATAATCAATCCAGATTTTTTGAGATTCCTTTTAGTAGTAAACATAAATTCATGGCCACGGTAAATTGTTTGCCGGCCAGTGAAGATTGTTTTTTGTATGTTAAAGGTGCGCCGGAAATTGTTGCGGCCATGTGCGGTTTGTCGGAAAGTGAAAAGAAAAAGATTTTGGACAAGGTGGAAACTTGGGGTAAGGATGGTTTGCGAATTTTAGCTTTGGCCAATAAATCAATCGACAAAGCCGGAATCAAAAAATTAAGTCTGGATTCTTTGCCGGAATTAGAATGGTTGGGTTTGGTAGGCTTGTGGGATCCACCGCGCAAAGAGGCAAAGGAAACTTTGGCAGTGGCTCAAAAGGCGGGTATTAAAATTAAAGTTATCACCGGTGATTATCGATTTACTGCCGAAAAAATCATGCATTTTCTTGGTTTTAAAATTGGTCCTGGCGAATTGGTTGAAGGTCATGAATTGGAAAAATTTTCCGACGAACAGTTAAAGAGTCGTGTTAAAGATATCGTCTTGTTTACTCGCGTCACTCCGCAACAAAAATTACGTATCGTTTTGGCTCTGCAAGAACTTGGTGAGGTTGTGGCCATGACCGGTGATGGTGTGAACGACGCGCCAGCTCTTAAAAAAGCCGACATTGGTATTGTTGTTGGTGAGGCCTCCGAGGTAGCCAAAGAAACCGCGGACATGACCTTGCTCGACAGTAATTTCAAGACAATTATCGCGGCCGTGGAGGAGGGGAGGGTGGTTTTTGAAAATATTCGTAAAACAGTTTTCTACATTATCTCCGGATCATTTGTGCAGATTTCTATTATCTTAGGTTCTTTGATTTTTGGTTGGCCGTTGCCACTTTCGGTTTTGCAAATTCTTTGGGTTAATTTGATTTGCGACGGCCCGCAAGATATTTTGCTCGGGCTAGAACCAAAAGAGCGTGAAGTGATGAGTGAGGGTCCGAAACGTCTTAACGAACCATTGCTTAGCCGTTTTCATTTTTTTCTGATCGCGGTTATTTCGTTATCAGCGGCCACGGCCGCTCTTTCAATGTTTTGGTATTTCGGTTTGCATTTAGGAGATTTGAGATTAGGACGAACTATGGCTTTTATGATGGTGGTCTTCTCCTCGATCTTGTTTGTGATCCCGGTCAGAAGTTTTCGTAAACCGTTTTGGAATTATGAAAACTTTTGGGGCAACCCTTGGCTTTTGTTTACCATGG
This sequence comes from Candidatus Uhrbacteria bacterium, assembly GCA_003511125.1. Lineage (GTDB taxonomy): Bacteria > Patescibacteriota > Patescibacteriia > UBA9934 > GWF2-40-263 > UBA12403. The sequence continues at coordinate 5,744 of DOJV01000051.1, read as the reverse complement.
GTGTCAATATGTTACTTCAGGTGATAGTTGTTTATTTGCCATTCACTCGAGAAATTTTGGAACTCAAAGCTTTGCAACTTTGGCATTGGGGGTTGTTGTTGATTATTGTGGCTGTGGTAATATTAATCATCGAAATTATTAAATGGATTCATCATGCGACCAATTCTCGATGTTAAAAATTTGTCCAAAGTTTACGGCCGACAGGTGGTTTTAGACGACTTGTCTTTTGTCATAAACGAAGGAGCGCACATTGGTTTAGTTGGTCGCAACGGAGCAGGGAAGACGACTCTGATTAAAATCATCGCTGGCGATGAGGAGGCCGATGACGGCACTATTCAATCCATGCCCTGGACCAAACTTGGGGTTTTGCGCCAGCACGAGGTTTTGCCGGGCGATGTTACAACGATTCAGTTTTTATCAATCGGCAGCGGTAAGCCCGAGTGGGAGTGCGCCAAGTTGGCGGCGCGATTCGGTTTAACCACCAAAGAAATGTCTCTGCCACCAAACGCTCTTTCCGGCGGTTATCAAATGCGCGTCAAAATTACCCGAATGTTGCTCGACGATCCGACATTGTTGTTGCTCGACGAACCAATGAACTATCTCGACTTGCCAACTTTGCTTTTGCTCGAGGTTTTTTTGCGCAACTATCGCGGAACTTTTGTCATGACTTCACATGATCGCGAGACCATGCAAAACATTTGCACTTCGATTTTCGAGGTGGCTAACGGTTCGATTTCTGAATTTCCCGGCGACTTGGAAACTTATCTGGCTTGGAAAACTGAGCAAGAAGAATTTCTTCGCCGTACCAATAAAAAATTGCGTCGCGAGATTAGTCATACTCAAGAATTTGTCGATCGTTTTCGCTACAAAGCCAGTTTGGCTTCGCAGGCGCAAAGCAAAATTAAACATATCGCCAAACTCCGTTCACAATTAAAAGAACACGTCGCCACTGCGGCTACCGCGGCTTTTCGTATTCCTTGTCCATCGGTAACTTCCGGGCCGGCGGTACGTTGTCAGGATTTGAGCATTGGTTATGATCAAAAAGTTATTGCCTCGGAAATTGAGTTCGAAATTCAGCGCGGTGACAAAGCGGCGATTGTTGGCGAGAACGGACATGGGAAATCCACGTTTCTAAAAACTCTCGCTGGTAAACTCGAACCACTGGTCGGTTCGGTCAAATGGTGGCATCATGCCGACATTGGTTATTTTGCTCAGCAGTCCGAAGAAGCTTTGGCGCCAGAGGCTACGGTTTTGCAAACACTAACCGCCGCCGCTCCGGTCGATGCTTCGGCCGAACGAATCTTGGCCGCCGCCGGCGCTTTCTTGTTTCATGGCGATGATTTAGAAAAACCTTGTCGTGTTCTCTCTGGTGGCGAACGCGCCCGTGTTCGTCTAGCTCGACTTATCTTGCAAGAACACAATGTCCTCATCCTCGACGAGCCTACGAACCACCTCGACGCCGAAACTGTCGAGGTCTTGGCTGTCGCGCTCAAACAGTATCAAGGCACGGTCATTTTTGTTTCGCACGCTCGAACTTTTACCAACGCCGTCACCGATCGTATTTATGAAGTTCGCAACGGCCAGGTTCGTCATTATGTCGGAACTTACGAAGAGTATGTTGCCGATTTGATGGTTGAGGCGGAGGAGGTTGGAGGGGTTGGAGAGGCTGGAAAGGTTGGAGAGGCTGGAAAGGCTGGAGAGGCTGGAGGGGCTGGAGAGGTTGTGGATCGGAAGGGGGTGGTACGAGAGTTGCGGCAGGCGCGGCGGGCGCAGCAGAGGTTGGAGGAGAAGATAAAAAAAATGGAAAAAGAGAAGGGCGAGATTTTAAAATTTTATTTTGAGAATCCGACGGATTACGCGCCGGATAAGGCGAAGAGATTGGCAGAGGTGGAAGAGGAGATTTGTGGGTTGGAGAAGGAGTGGTTAGAGTTGGAACCATCACACTCAAGTAGGACGTCTTAGACCATTTTTTTTGGGATGAGGGTGGGGATACAAAAGTCTTTCGATTAACAAAAAAAATAATATGCGCGTTCCGATTCGTAGATCCGAAATTCTTAACAGTACCACCAAAACTTCTGATGATTTTTTGTCGTCGGCGGCTTTGCAACGTTATAAAAGTGAATTAGAGAACTTGGTTAAAATCAAACGTCCCGAAGCTGTTAAAGAAGTTCAACGGACGGCCGAGATGGGTGATTTTTCCGAGAATGCGGCTTATCAGATGGCTAAGGGACGCTTGCGCGGTATTAATTCACGGATCACTTCGCTCGAAGAGAAAATCAAAAGAGCCGTGATTATCAAACCGGGCGTGGCTGGCAAGGTTTCGATCGGTTCGATTGTCACGGTTGAAGTCGGCGGCCGACAAAAGATTTTTGAAATTCTCGGCTCACAAGAATCCGATCCGCTTCGCGGCAAAGTTTCGTATTTGTCGCCGCTTGGTGTTTTGTTGATTGGGGCGGTTGAAGGAGATGTGGTTAAAGTTAAGACTAAGGGCGGGGAGGTGGAGTATAAGATTTTGGCGATTGAGTAAAAGTGTAAAATTGATCCACTACCTTTCTACTCAATCTATTTATTATGAACAAAATTTTAGTTACCTGTTACGCCGATCCCGATCTTGATGGCACAGCCTCGGCTTTGGCTTATGCTGAGTTTTTAAACAAAACCGGTCGGCCGGCCGTAGCCGGTGTGTTTGGCGAGCCGAGTGTTGAAGCTGAGTATCTTTTAGACAGGTTTAAGATTAAGTATCCATTAAAACTTTCCACTACCGCAGATTTTGAACAAATTGTTTTGACCGATGCCAGCACGTTATCGGGTCTTGATGGAAACATTGACCCTAAGGCTGTGATCGAAATCATTGATCATCGAAAAGTTAATGAGGCCGAAAAGTTTTTTAAAGCCAAAGTCCAAATCGAATTGGTCGGCGCGGCCGCAACTTTAGTGGCCGAGAGGTTTTTTGAAAAACAAATTTCTATGTCTTCAAATGCGGCCAAAGCTTTGGCCGGAGCCGTTATATCCAACACTTTGAATTTTCACGGTCCGGTTGTCAGCGATCGCGACCGTTCGGTCTTTGATCGTCTGAATCAAATCTCCGCTTTGCCGGAAAATTTTGCCCAGGAAATGTTTTTGGCTAAATCGGATTTGTCCGGCAAAAAATTGTTTGAACGGATGCGGAGTGATTTGGCCGGTTTGGAATTTGCCGGTCAAAAAATCGCCATTGTTCAACTCGAGATTGTCGGCGCCGAAGGTTTGCTCGCCGGCCGTGGTGGCGAAATTGTCGAGATTTTGAAAAAAATAAAAAATGAACAAGAGCTGGCTTTTTGTTTTATTAACATTATCGACTTAGAAAAATTTCAAAATTATTTTTTGGCCGCTGACGATGAATCGGAAAAATTGTTTGAGAAAGTTCTTTGTGTTGTTTTTAAAAATCATCTGGCAATTCGAAAAGAGTTGTTAATGCGTAAACAGATTGTGTCGTTGATTAAGAAAGAACTCGAGAGATAAACAAATAAGTGTCGATCGACACCTATTTGTTTATTTTGCCTTAGCTCCACTTTGATTTTTTAAACCATTCCCTTAGATCCTCTGCATACTTAACCCGATCTTTTGGATCGGATTTTTCGGCTGTCCAAAATTCGTTTTCAAATTTGTCGTTTTTAAATCTGGGTATGATGTGCAAATGGTAATGGAAAGCATGCTGGCCGGCGGCCGGCTCGTTGTTTTGTATAAGATTAACGCCGTCAGCCTGTTGGGTTTCTTTTACGGCCAAGGCGGTTTTTCTGGCGACACTGGCTAAACAATGAGCGACTTCGTCTGGTAAATCATAAATATTTTCATAATGATCAAAAGGAACAATTAAGGCGTGCCCCTCGTTGCCTTTTATAAAGTTTTTGAACTAATGAATCCGATCACCCAATTGTCTCGATAAAAAATATCGTTTTGAACAATCCAGGTTTTTTCGTTTTTTTTGTCCGTGGATAGCTAGGCAGATTGGGCAGAGGTAGTCTTTTGGAGCGTGGTTGTGCATATTAAGATAAGAATTTTTTTAAGGACGGTAAATCGGTATAGAGGCATAGGATTTTATACCCAGAGCCGAAACATTGATTACGTTTTCTTGGTCATCGTCAATAAATAAGATATTTGTTTTATCCACAAGTTCCGTAAAAGGAAGTTTGGAGGCTTCGTTGATTGTTTTTAAAACTTCGTTCCAAAATTCCGGTGTTTTCTTTTTGTGTCCTATGGCGGCAGAAAAAAAGACCCGTTCAAAAATTTTTCCGTTACCAATAAGATTTTGGCGATTGAGTAAAAGTGTAAAATTGATCCACTACCTTTCTACTCAATCTATTATTATGGGGCCACCTCGACAAATTCCACGACTGCTAATCTAGTCACCGTACAGTTAACTTTACGAGGTAATATTCAACTCCTAAATACGTTTGAAATAAAATAAAATTATTAAAAAAACGTGCCAGCTGTTTGGCGCGTTTCGAAGAATTGTTCGAGCCGTTACATGGGCGGCTCAGAGAAGATTTGGCGACGAATGTTGGTCGGATCAAGGTCTGGTGATTGCCAATCAACTTCTAGACGGTCATCGTCATTAATAAGAATTCGGAATCCCTGACACTCTTTGAGTGCTGGGATGTTTTTGCCCGTCAGGCCGTAGACAATAAGTTCCGAGTAAGGGCTGTGGCCGACTACAAGAACCCGGGCATCCGGTAGTAGCTGTTCAGTCCAACCGAGGAATTTCTTCGCGCCTTCAGTCGCAGTTTTTAGTGATAGTTCAGAATTGTGGGCAAAGGCGGCTTGCAACATATCTTCGCCACGAGTTGAGGCGCGGTGGCAAGCCCGCCACAAATCGATCAACTCGGGCCAGTTTAGGTAGATCTCGGCTTGTGGCGGCACGTTGTACCACCTGAAATCACCAGCCCCTTCACCAAAGCCTACCAATGACTGATAGGTGCGCCACAACCGGCTGGCGTAGAAACCGGTGAAGTCGCTACCATGCAGTTGTCGCTCACCTACAGTTCTGGCCAAGGTAAAACCCTTGGGTCCCAGTGTTCCGTGAGCCAGGCCATCTTTGATGGAATGCCGCCGAATTTCAATGAGTTTTCCCATGAGTCCTCCAAACATTTGGGATGGAGTAAAGAGTACCATTGAAATAGATTCGGGGTCAATAGAGGTTTTTATAAAAGTCGTTTTTCCATCCCCAGCCGGCCTTGCTGTTTTTAAAAGTTTTATCTATCCACCCAATTGTCTCGATAAAAAATATCGTTTTGAACAATCCAGGTTTTTTCGTTTTTTTGTCCGTGGATAGCTAGGCAGATTGGGCAGAGGTAGTCTTTTGGAGCGTGGTTGTGCACACTAAAACAATAAATAAGTCTCATAATCCTCCAGCTCTGCTGGAGAGACATCAATAGGCTCTGCCGTTCCGGCGAGAAGACAACGAACACACGGAAAGATAAAAACATGGGAAGTACTTCGAAGATAAGTTGCGAAAAAATTAAAAGCAGTCTTAACAAAAATTTGTGTCTTTTGGAGAAATTGGATTGAATTTTTTCGGAATTGATTTGTCTGAATTGTTGATGCAGGCGTTGAGGTTAAAAAAAATATGACTGTGAGTAAAATTGGAACGATGAGTAATTAGAATTCCATTTGTAATTAACAAACTAAAATAGCCCCTTATAGGGGCTTTCACGAAACTACCGGCTCTGCCGGTAGAGGATCATTTTATTTTTCCGCTTCGGCGACGA
>DOJV01000030.1 GCA_003511125.1 Candidatus Uhrbacteria bacterium | reverse complement strand
ATTGCGAGCCCGGCGAAGCAATCTTTTAGTATTCTTGTTTTATAACCAAAAACTCGACTATTCATGAAAACTCGAGGAGATTGCTTCGCCGGGCTCGCAATGACGACGGTTGGAAAGATTGTCTTACCCACAAGAAAGTCTGAGGAACCCTTTTTTTTGGTTCCTCAGACTTTCTTGTGGAAAAAACTTCTTGTTCTTTGCCTGTCCTGAGCGGCGCGTAAAGGATCTAATTTCGAGTTAGATCCTTCCCGCCGTCGCTCGCGGCAAGCTATGGCGGGCGCGGCACGTGACGTTCAGGATGACATGGGATGAAGAGAATAAATTTAGTCTTGGACCTCGACGGTTTTTGGCAATTCCAGGGAATCGTGACAGGCGTTTTCGCCAGCCGAAACTCCGGCCAAAATGCCGGCTAAAGTGACTTCTTTAAAACCAAATTTTTTCATAAAATCAATGTTGGTATTGTAACAAATTTTCTTCCAAAAAAACCGCCGGACAACTCGGCGGTTTAAATCTTAAATTTTTTTGACTCGCGAAACACCGTCAATATCTTTGACATATTCGGCTACAGCTTTGGGAACTAAGTCTTCCCAGGATTTGCCGGCGGCAATTCTGTGTCTAACTTCGGTTGAACTAATTCCCGGTACTTCTTTGATATTCTGAATCTCGACATCGGTGTTTTCAAAACATTTTTTAGTCCATTCGTTACCAGTCCAAACTTTAGTAACTTGATTTTCACATAGCTCTAAACACATTTTGGCCCAAGCTTCGTCTTCTTCCATATCTGGCAGGTCGACAAAAGACACGTCGTACATGGGAATAACATTGACCTCTTGCAAAGCCCGTTGAATCATTTCCCGTCTTTCCCCGCTGGTAAAAGGATTCTCTGGATTCCCGTGTTTTTCGGAACTGCCAATACCAACGATAACTTTATCACTAACCTTAACCATGCCTTTAAGCACGCTTAAATGACCGTTATGAAACGGTTGAAAGCGACCGATAAAAAATGAAGTGTTTGCCATACGCCTATACTTTAACTTTTATCAGAAATGTTGGCAAGACGGTTGACGGGCCTGAATATAAATGATAAAAAAAGTTCGCTCTCTTACCTGTGGAGAAGTAACAAATGTCCAACCTTTTCATTACCCTTGTCCCCAAAAGGCGCAAAGAGCTCGATGCGGAGTTCTGGAACGATCCCGACCTGCCCGAAGGCCTTACCGAGTCAGAAGCAGAAGAGATCCGGCAACGTGCTCTCGTCCTTCTTGGCGGCATCTTTGCAGAACAAGGGGACGGGGCGAGATACGAAAGACTAACAGTGATCGGTATCTACCGTTCTTTCGAACATTGGTTCTTGTTGGTTGGTTGGAAACACATCTTCAACGAGTGGGATGTAAAAGGAGTCGCCGAAGACGCCTTCGGTGTCCTGAAAATCACCGGGGCAAAAAAACAAGAAATCGACACTCTTTTCAAAGCCGCGTTCAAACGCCGGCGCTGGGAAAAAGCCTGCCTCCAAGCCATCTCGGAAACCGGACTTCCCAATCCCAACACCGTTCGAGGCCGAGCTGCAATCCTCAAAGCCGCCGGGCTCGACGCGGCCACGATCAAGAGACAGCAAGAAGAGGCTGTGGCGAAAGCCCGTCGTCGTCTTGTCGAAAATCTGTCTTTGTGGCTCATCGAACATCCTCGACCACCCAAAGTCTAGCTCTCTCAACTTCCGCTCGCGCATCGGCCGAGCGGGTTTTTTTTAGGTTTTAAAGATTAGTTTTTAACAATTAGCAACCCCGCCCTAAAAGTCACACTCAACCACGTGTCAACTCATCTAAAAATGTAACCGTGAATGTCCCTACAATTGACAATCTCGACTAGAAATGCTAAAAAGACTGGCCATCAAGGCAGGAGGACTAATGAAACCACGCATCGTGTTCGTTCCCTACCAACCCAACGATCTCGCTGGAAACAGAATCGACGCCACAGACGAGATGGCCGGCATCGTCTTCACAGACGAACACGAACCTCCGGTACGTCTCCTGGAACAAGTCGGCACCGAGATCCTGTGCGAGGCCTTCGACTTCGAGCTGCCAGCAGATGTCATCCACGACAGCCTCCGTGTTCACAACAACCATCGCGGCAGAGCCCTGATCACCTGGTGTCGAAAAGGTGAAACCACTGGCACCCAGATCCGCATCAGCAATGTCCGGTGGATCGAACTCGGGAGTCACGAAACGGTCTACAAGGAAATCCGTGAGGCCTGGCGTTCGGCCCTCATGATGGGCTGGTATATCGCCCGAAGCTGTCGTGAAGAAAAAGAACGCATCCACCTCGCGAACGTCGGCGAACCCAACGACATCCCCAATTTCGCGGAGATGGTCAAACGGACCATGTATCGCAAAGACGACAAAGGCCCCGACCCCAGCCCCGAGCTGATCCGGCGGACCAAGGTGGTCTACCGCCTGGCTTTCGCCGTTCTGAACACCACGAACCAGACAGGCTAGCTGTTCTGGAACGATCCGGTCACAAACTCAGTTCATCCCTCTCGTGGATGGACTTTTTTATTTCGGGCTTATTTCCTTGACAACCAAGCCAACACATGGTATCCTCTTTACTTAATTCGGCCCGTCAAACGGGTCTGACTCGAGCCTCTAGTTACATGTAAATCATGCCACCTGAAGGAATTGGGTCGCATGATTTTTATATGACCAACCAAAACACCAACCAAAACTCTTTTTACGGCCTGGGCATTGCCCCGGATATTTTAACTCGGCTAGATGATTTGAATTTCAAAATTCCAACACCGATTCAACAAAAGTCCATCCCTCACGGAATCTTGGGCGAAGATTTAGTTGGTATTGCTCAAACCGGAACCGGAAAAACTTTGGCTTTTGCCATTCCTATGGTTCAACAAATTTTGGCCCGAGGCGGCCAAGGTTTGGTAATTTTACCAACTCGAGAATTGGCTATACAAGTAGAAGAAGCCATTGGAAGACTCGGTAAACCTTTTGGCATCCGCACCGTCGTCGTTATTGGCGGCGCTTCCCAAGAACGCCAACGCCAAGATATTCGTCGCCAGCCACACATAATTATTGCCACTCCCGGCCGACTTAACGATCATTTAAAACAAAAAACCATTTCTTTAAAAGACGTCGGAATTCTGGTTCTTGACGAAGCTGATCGCATGTTAGACATGGGTTTCGAACCGCAAATCAGACAAATTTTATCTGCGGTTTCGGAAAACCGCCAAACCATGTTGTTTTCGGCCACCATGCCAGAAAAAATTTCCCAAATCGCCAAAAAATACATGAGACAGCCGTTACGTGTTGAAGTAGCGCCTTCGGGCACCACGGCCGAAAAAGTTGAACAAGAAGTTTTTGTTGTCTCCAAAGAAAATAAAATTAAATTATTGCAAAAATTGCTTTTGGAATATCAAGGAACCGTGCTGATTTTTAGTCGCACCAAACACGGAGCCAAAAAAATAAATAAAATCTTATCTCATCAAGGCCACACTTCGGCCGAAATCCATTCCGACCGTTCGCTTAGCCAGCGTCGCGAAGCCTTGGCCGGATTTAAAACCGGCAAGTATCGAATTTTGGTGGCCACAGACATTGCCGCTCGAGGTATTGATGTGGTTGGTATCGAACTAGTAATCAACTTTGATTTACCAGATCAAGCCGAAGACTACATTCACCGCATTGGCCGGACCGGCCGAGCTGGCCTAAAAGGTAAAGCCATTTCTTTTGCCGCACCCGATCAAAAACGCGATTTAAACGCCATTGAAAATATTATCCGAATTCGTCTACCAATCAAAGCTTTACCAGAATTACCTAGCGAATTCGCGCCGGTTGTCTACGTTAAACCGGAACCAAAAAAATTCGAGAATGGCCAACGCCGCCATCAAAACGGTTCGGCCAAACGCCGACGTCGTTCCAGACAGCAATAAAACAAAAAAAAACCGTCAAGACTCTTTGGTCTCGACGGTTTTTTTAATCAACTAAAATTCAAAATACCATTGATTACTCAAATCGTCGACAAAGTAGCAACCTTCTTCATCGCAAAAAGATTCGTCCGGAAAAATAGTTCGTGATCCATTATTGGAAGAAGTCACATACGAACCGGAAATCTCTACGGTTTCATATTCACAATAATCCTGATCCAAATTGCAGGCATAAACAGTTTGTGAACCCTGAGGAACATTGGAGTAATAATCGGAACCGTAGGGATCAGAGGAATCACCGGAATCGTAAGAATCGTCATAATCATAACTATCATCCCCATAGTCATAAGGGGCATAGGTGTCATCATAAAAATTTGTGTCTGTGCCACCCACATGACAACCAACACCGGCCAAAAGCAACAGAGCAAAAACGGCGAGAATAATCTTTAAATGTTTCATAAGACCAAAAATTATTTCTAAAACTTACTTTTAATTTAACACAAGATCTAAAAAAGTAAAAACCGAGTTGTCCCGATATAAAAAAACGGCGCCGAAGAACGGCAGCCGTGTAAGGATCTTATTCCTCGAAGAACTCGATTGTCCGGAATCCGTATTGCCGGACACTGGCCGCCCAACGGTTGTTGGCCGGAGCCACAATCAAGGTGGAACGGAACCTGGAGGGGTTGGAGAGCCCGGTCAGGCGTCGAGGATCCATGAGCATTCGACTATCGCCTTCAGAAACCGGGACGAAGATGCTGTAGACCGGGGAGGTCGACATAAGCACTCCATCCTTGGTCCAAGGACGCTCCTGGAAAACTTCATAGAGACGCAGGGCTGGAGTGCCTTGATCGGTACGAGTGCGGCCGAAACGGATGAACGGCAACCAGTGAGCCCACTCGCTGATCTTTTCACCATTGGCCAGGATGAAACCGATCGATTCCTCGGCCGGTTGAAGTTCGGAGAGGTAAAGGGCACGTGATGGCCCACCAGGCAAGTTGTAGAACAAGAACTTGTCGATCTCGGCGTTGCTCATGAAACGACTGTCCAAAAAGTTCTCGCGATAGCCGGTCTTGCCGAGGAAAGTGACAAAATTACGTTCACTTCCTGGTTTGACACCACGGAAGAACAACCGCCGTCCTCGACGGCAAACATAATCCAGGTCGACATTGAATATTTTGTCCGGCAAACGCAGAACAAAAACCCCGGCACGGCAGGCCACAAACAAATCACGGGTGACAAAATTGACGACGACGGCAAAGATGGGCACACCGCGACGAATACAAGTGACAGCCGAAGTACAGCCGGTAATCATGGCTGGACCACCAAAATTCTTTTCCCAGTCGTTCCGGAAGGCGGCCTCGCGCACCACTTCGATTGTCGACCGAGTCTTGTCAACAACACCATTGAGTGCTTTCTTGAACTGGGCACTGCGATCGGTTGGATCACTAATGAAGATACTCTTAGATCGGCGAGGGTCCCCAGAATCGGCGCGAACACCTCGCCCGCGACAGGATTCCTCGGTGGCGATGTTCACTGTCCCGTCGTATTCCACGAGTCCGTTGGTGATGGCGATCTCGGTCACAGCATCCATGCCAAGAGTGTCGGACTTACCGTAGAGTGCCCGAGGTTGGAGCACTCCCTCGACAGTCGAACCCCAAAGCTCTTCAGCCGCCGCCAGAACCGCCCTGATAGCCGCGTTGCAGTAGTCTTTTTCCACGCCTTGCATGGCTTTCTCCTTGTTGCGAAGGTGCCAAAGCAAGCTTAAACCCGACTTTGATAAAAGTCAAAAGCTGTGAACAATTTCTTGACAGAGAAAAAACGTCGTGTTATGGTACCTATACCCCAGGTATGGGTACTAACTAAAACCTTATGACTAACGAAAAAAACAAAACCCTTATCGGTTTCAAAAAAGCTCGCAGCCTTCTAGATAAAATAATCAAAATGTCCGAGGACGATGAATATTGCATCAATATCATGCAACAAAATCTCGCGGTCATCGGCCTACTCCGCTCGGCTCATCAACAACTAATGGAAAATCACCTCAATACTTGTTTCAAAACTGCCATGGCTTCTGGAAACGAAAAAAAGAAAAAAGCAATGACCTCGGAGATTTTAAAGGTCACAAACTTGTTCAATAAATAATATGGGCACAACAAATTGTTGTCACACCAACGAATCAAAAACCAAAGGTCTTTGGCGCGGTCTGGCTGCCGGACTTATTCCGCACTCGTTCTGTCTATTTTTCATTGTTCTGTCAGCCATTGGCGCCGCAGGCGCTTCAGCTTTGGTCAAAAACATCTTGCTCATACCAAATATCTTCACTGTCTTGATAGTTATTTCGATCTTATTTGCCACGATTTCGGCTTGGCTATATCTTAAAAAAACAAAACAGTTTTGCTTTCGAGGAATTAAAGAAAAATGGCGCTATCTCTCGTTATTGTTTTCAACAACTCTCGCCACCAATCTACTTTTGATCCTCGTTGTCTTCCCGGCCGCGGCCAAATTCCAATCCGAAACCATTGAAACGATCGGTCAAGCTAACACAATGTCTCTGATTGTTGATATTCCCTGCTCCGGTCACGCCGCGCTGATCATCGATGAACTGAAAAAAGAAACCGGCATCAACGCGATCGAATTCGAGTTTCCGAGTACCTTCAATGTAGCCTATGACCCGGCGCAAACTTCGACGGAAAAAATCCGCAGTTTGGAAATATTCGAAACCTTTAACCTAACTAATTAATAACCTAAAAAAATATGTGCGACATTACCAATTGCGCCTGCGGTTGCAAAGCGGGCGGCGAGTGCACCTGCACAAAAGAGACCGAGGTAAATAAGGTTGATTGCGAGTGTAAGGAGTGCGGTTGCAAATGCGAGTGTAAGTGCGGCGAATAAAAACAAAGACCCGGATTATTTCCGGGTCTTTTGTTTTAGAATGTTACTTGTCTCCAATAAATGTAATAGTCGAGACTACCGCTTTAAAAATATCTTCCGGCTTTCCATACGGCGTCACCGGATGAGCGGGATTTTCAATAAGTCGAAAGTCATAATTCCGCCCACCCTCTTGGTACACAAACTCATTGGGGAGGATATTGGCGGTCCGCGGGTCAACAATTGGCACGAGCAGTGATTCTGGCAATGGCCCTGTTGCTTGGGTGGCGGCAATGCTAAACGCATCGGCAAAGCCCAACGGAAAACCGGGGTAAAGCACCTCAACTTTCATATCCGGCGGAACACGTACGATAAATGCGTCACTGTACACACCGGGGGTCCCTAACGCACCAGTCACTTCAATCCATGTTGAAGTTTCGTAACGAGTAGAAACTAATAAAGAAGAAAGGAAAAGAGCCCAGTCTTGATCTGAAAAAGAGCTATCCGCCGGTCTGGCCGCAACAACAGTATATGGGCCGGCATAAAACAAAAAAACATCATAGGTTTCCGAGGTGAAAAAATCTGTCACAAGAAAAGAACTATTAACTGTCAAAGAACGCTCTGGAGTAACATTTAAAAATTCCGTTCCGATAGAATTACCGTATGAACGCTTTTGACCAACAATCTGTATGTGAGGCTGATCTCCAAACGAAGCACGAATATCCTCGTCATACGAAATCGGCACAAATGAAACTAAAGCGTCTTTTTTATGAGTAACTAAATCAATTCCTTTAAGTAATGGGCTTTCAATATTAAAAGTATAACCTACAACACCGCAAAATTGGGAATAACAGTGACTTGGCCCTATAATTGTATCGGTTGATGGATATATTAAACTAAAGTCAACGGGAATTTGAGTAGGATAACCACCGGCTTTTGTCATATCGCCAGAATAAGTAAAAGTCGACCATTCTTTTACTTCTGGTGTTGTTTCTTCTGCAAATTGTAAAGTTTGTTCGGTGGAATAATGTCTGCAAATGAATGCTAAAACTATACAAATAATCAAAAAAACACCCAAAATAATTCCGATTCTTTTTACTTTAAAAAACATATGTTAAAACAATACAATAAAACCTGCCACAGGTAAACACCTCGTAAATATTGTCAAAAAAATAAATTTCAGTTATCCTATTGTCGTGCCAAAAAAACTCCGAGATCGTCTAATGGCAGGACAGCGGCCTTTGAAGCCGTGAATCGTGGTTCGAATCCACGTCTCGGAACCATGAACCACTCGCGCGTCGCTCGGGTTCATGGTTTCACCAGCTATTGGTTTTGGTGAAACTATGAATTTTTACGACGGCGAGTGGTTCGCACAATTATGTCAAAAATTACGTCAGAATTTTATTTTGTCTACACCCTCTTAAGTTTAAAGGATTGGATGTTTTATATTGGCTTTACAAATAATTTAGAGAGAAGATTTTAAGAACATTTAGATGGAGAAAATATTTCGACAGCAAAAAGATTGCCTCTTCGGTTAATTTATTTTGAGGCCTTTCTGGACAAAGAGGATGCTTTAAGAAGAGAAAGTTATTTTAAAACCACGAAGGGAAAAACTACTCTAAGGATGATGATAAGGGAATATTTAGAAAAACAAAATATCAATAAAATAACACCACTTAAAAAATCGTAATGGTGTTTTTTTATATTTCAACCCATTTCTTTTCTAGGCTCCTCCGGCTTTCTTATGGGTAAAAACCCACCCATCATTGCGAGCCCGGCGACGTGCCCATCATAACCCAGCGAAGGCGGAAGCAATCTCCTTGTATTCTTGTTTTGTAATCAAAAACTCGACTGCTCATGCAAAAATCGAGGAGATTGCTTCCCGCCTTCGCCGGGCTCGCAATGACGACGGTTGGGAGAATTGTTCTACCCACAGGAAAGTCTGAAGAACCCTTTTCTATATTGACAAAAAAACCTGTCTCTATTAATCTGAATTTAGATATGAAATTCTTGTTTATTGTAGCAAACCGTCGTCGTGGAATACTCATTAAGAGGATTCCAGTGTTTTGAATTGCGTGAAATAATTGTCACGAAAAATAAACCCCTGGGATTCTCCGGGGTTTTTCTTTTTCCAAAAGGGGTCAAGATGACCGCATCGAAACACTTTCATAACTTTCCCCAGCAAATCGAACCTGCCGAATGGTTTAGCCTTTCGACAGCAATACAAAACGAGTCAATGATTCTAAATACTCGAACCACGCCGGAAGATCTGGCCACAGTCTACAACGCCGGACTGGCCGTGGTGCTTGAACAAAACGGGAAAATAATCGGTTTCGTTGCCCTTTGGCCGGTAGCGAAAAAGTATCTCGAACTAGGCTCAATCTGGATTCGTCCAGATCATCGAGGTTACGGACTTGGGAAACAGTTATACAAACAAACTTACTCGCTTCCTAGTTTGACCGATCATCTGGTCTTTGCTGTCACTCAAAACAAGGTGTCTTTACGAGCCGGGCAAGCCGCCGGTTTCATGATTCACACGGACTGGTCCTGGCCAATCCCCTGGGCTCTTACCTGCGGCCCGTGCGACAAATGGAAAAGCGAAAAAGAAAAACATCTTTGTCCGTGGCGAAACCACACCTGTTGGTTATATCTTTCGCCCGCCGGACTTAATTAACTCTTGGGCGTGCCGTTGTAAAAAAAACGACCACGGCGCGCCCAAAAACTTTTTTATGAAAATCACAAAAACTTCGATTCCTCTTCAACAACTCATAAGCGGCGAAACCCTTTCGATTAAAGTGTTTACCTGCGCCGGTTCAAAACCTGGGCCGGCTATTTACCTTCAAGGAAATCTCCACGGTTCGGAAATTTTTGGTGGAGCTCTGCTTACCAAACTTATTGAATTCCTCTCAAAACAAAAAGATATCTGTGGTCGACTAACCATTGTCCCCCTGGCCAATCCGCTTGCTGTTCAAGCACAAATGTCCGGTTTCCAATTCGGCCGTTGGAACACGCAAAATGGAAAAAACTGGAATCGAATTTTTTCCTCAACCTTTAAAACAATTCTGCCAGGAATGGCCATAGAGGAAAAATTCGCTTCACTGCTCCAATCGCTGACAAAAGGACACGACATAATTCTTGATATTCATTCCGACGGCAAACAATCAGTTCCCCATCTTTACACCGCCGCCGCCAGTCTGGAGATTTTTTCGCCACTGGAAACGGCCTGCCAATTAATCTTCGGTGAAAACGATTATCAGGGAGCTTTTGATGAAAGTTGCGCGGCCGCGGTCAAATCAGAGGGACGAGTAACGCATGCCGCCACCTGGGAAATCGGAACACAGGGAACGATCGACTTGGCAGAATTAAACAAACAATTCCAAAACCTGTTAAATTTTTTATCGCACTCAGGAATTTTGCAGAATACTCCGACCTCTCCACTGTCTCCAGAACCGTTAGTTTTCCCCTTGGCCTCTGTTCAAACTCTGTGTGCGGATTCTTTTGGTTATCTGGTTTGGACAACAGAACCGGGCGCAAAACTAAAGGCCGGCAATCCCTTTGCTTGTATTTATAATCCGGCCAGCGGGCTTTCCAACGATTGTTACGCGCCTTATGATTTATTTTTGTTAGCCCAATATCCGCTTCAAGCAATTTCCGAAGGCCAGGAATTGGCAAAGGTGGTTCGGGTTTAAAAAATTTATTTCTTGACTAAGTTAAAAGCCGAGTCTGTGGAAGAAAAAAAATACGTTCTCATATATTTGTATGGATCGTAAAAATTGATTATACTGATCATGTTATCGACGAGGTTACAACTCGGCATGACAGAACAAATTTTATGTTATCACTCGAAAAACTCTTAGTAAGAGCCTGTGCCGCAACGCTTCAAGAAATGTATGCGCAACACAAGGCAACCTTCCTCGAACTTTTTTTAAGAAGAAGACCTGTTTCCGATCTAGCATTCGGATCTTGCAACCTCCAACCACTAATTCGAGCAAAAATCATCGAACTTAGTGGAAAAAAAATACGACCTATTCTTCGCGTCTTTCCCGTACAAGGGCGCTTTATAGTTTCGGATTACTTCACCCCGCGCCACCCGGACAATGTCCTCCCGGTTGCTCTCGACGAGTCTATTTATATGGAAAATTCGCTCGATGTTCACAAAGGTGATGTTACGCTCGACGTCTTTACGGGGTCCGGTATCTATCCCATATTTGCCGCGGCAAAGGCGCGTCACGCAGTCGGTGTGGATATCAATCCGAAGGCAATCAATTACTCCAAGTTCAACGCCATCCTGAACGGAGTAGAAGATAAAACAGAATTTTTGCTTGGAGATATGTTTGAACCGGTGAACGGAAGGAAATTCGACCTTATTACAGCGAACCCTCCTTATGTATTAATTCCTCCACACAAGACCAGGACAGACGCGTTGCACGCCGAATCCACTGGCGACGGCCTCGATATTCCGAAACTGTTCATCGCCGGCGTCGATACACACCTGACATCCGGCGGTCGCGTCCAGATGATTACAGGAAGTGTTGGAAACGAGACAATCCCTGAGATCTCGTTCATCACTGAAAGATATCGCGGTAAACACAAGAAGGTGATCATTGATTTTCTGCATCAACGTAAAATTTCCCTTGGCACATTCCTGCGGAGGAAATTTGCGACAGATACAAAGTTTTATCATGCGCCAATATCAAAATCTTTTTTACAAAAGTGGGAACTCAATCTTCGACAAAAGGGATACACAAACTATTACTTCTACCTCATCACGATTCAGCCGGCACGAAGATTTGAGATTGTTTCAAAACAGCACAAGTTTCAGATTCGCAAGGATTACTATCTCACCACCGACATGAGCGACTTTTCCCTTTCGTATATCACCAGGTTAATGCGCGCATACGAAAGATACTTCAAGTGGTGGGAGTCACATCGCGGCGAAAAACGATGGCACACAAAGCCAACACCAAGATCGCCAAAGGTTAAACTCGAAGAAAAATTGCGGGCTTGCAGACTAGAATTGCAAAAGAAACGCCCTATCAAATAGAATAGTTTGATATGAAACCCTTCCCTCCCCCACTCCCCCTCAAAAAACTGATCGGCCCCAGTTTTGTCATTTTGGCGCTCGGCCTGGGCTCGGGCGAAGTTATCCTCTGGCCTTATCTTGCCTCGAATTATGGTTTGGGGATTGCTTGGGGAGCTCTGCTTGGCATCACTTTTCAATATTTTATCAACATGGAAATCGAACGCTACGCTTTGGTAAAAGGCGAAAGTGTTTTTGTCGGCATCGCAAAATTTTGGAAACTGGCACCACTATGGTTTATTATTTCGACTTTTGTCGGCTTTGGCCTACCGGGCATCATAGCCGCTTCGGCCAAAGTTTTTGCCTCGATTTTAGGAATTGAGAATTTTGTTTGGGTGGCAATTATTTTTCTGATTTTGATCGGTTTAATTTTGAGCGCCGGCAAAACCGTTTATGGTTTAATGGAAAAACTGACACGAACGATTATTTTGATCGGTGTACCCTTTATTTTCCTGCTCGCGATTTTTTTAAGCGATTCAAACGACTGGTCTGCTCTGGCCAAAGGCATGATCGGACAAGGCGAAGGCTACGTCTTCTTGCCTGTCGGAATAGCCTTGG
Organism: Candidatus Uhrbacteria bacterium; assembly: GCA_003511125.1. Lineage (GTDB taxonomy): Bacteria > Patescibacteriota > Patescibacteriia > UBA9934 > GWF2-40-263 > UBA12403. The sequence continues at coordinate 1,189 of DOJV01000030.1, read as the reverse complement.
CCACTTTTCTCGGGGCATTCGCATATTCTGGCGCCGGCGGAAACTTGAATCTGACGCAATCTATTTACATCAAAGAAAAAGGCTATGGTATGGGTAAGTACGCACAGAAAATATCCGGCTTGTTCAAACACAACGAAGTTGAGCAAGAAATAAAACTCGAAGGCGAAAAATTCGAGATGAACGAAGAAGCAAAAAAGAATTTTTTCGCTTGGTGGAAAAAAATCTCGTTGGAACATTTGATGGTTTTCTGGTTCATTGGTGCTCTCTCAATCGCTTTATTAATGCTCTTGTCGTACGCTACAACTTTTGGCCTTGGGGACAATACCACCGGGATAAATTTTGTCATCAACGAAGGCGCGGCCATCGGACGAATTCTGTCGCCTGGAATTGGTGCGGCCTTTTTATTCGTAGTCTCGATCATGTTATTCCAAACCCAACTCGGCGTGATGGATTCAACTTCGCGGATAATGGCCGAAAACGCCGCCATCACTCAAATGAAACGAAGTGGAAAAAAAACCGTTCATCTATCAAAAATTTATTTTTCATTTTTGTGGGCGCAAATTGCTTTTGGAATTATTCTTTTCCTTCTTGGAGCGACTGAACCGAAAACCTTGATCGTCATCGGTGCCTGTTTGAATGCCGCGGCGATGTTTGTTCACATTGGCTTGGTATCGGTTTTGAATCGCCGCGCTCTGCCGAAAATTTTCCAGCCGGCTTTGTGGCGAAAAATTTTGTTGGGTTTGATTTTTATTTTTTTTGGAGTGTTTAGCGTGGTGGTTTTGGTGGATCAGATAAAATGATCCTCCACCCAGCCCCCCCCTTTTTTTTCCACCCTTCGATTAGTCTCAGTGTGGCCTGAGGCATCAAAGGCCAAGGTTGGGAGGGGTTTTATTTTTAAAAAAAACCGCTGTCAAAACAGCGGTCAAGGGGTCGGCCGGAAAAAGCTTAAACTACCACGGTGGTCGACGAACAGAATCCGGGCTTGAACCTTCGGGTTTTTCACCCATTCCCAACAACCAACGAATATCCTCCTCAAGATCTTTGATTACGGCGGGATCAAGAAAAACATGAAAATTCACAATCCAGGGATAAAACATCTTTATATCAATATTTCCGTATCGCAAAGCTTCTGTTGAAAAAAAGATAATCGGTACTTTGGCGTTCAGAACGGCTTTGTTTCCTAATTCCT
>DOJV01000063.1:21982-25330 GCA_003511125.1 Candidatus Uhrbacteria bacterium | reverse complement strand
TTCTCGGTGGCGATGACGACTAGTCGTTAGTCGTGCGCAACCTCAAGACCTTCTGCTTCGGCAGGAGGTCGATTTTTTGATACATTTTTTTCTTGTTTTTTTGATCTTACTACCGCCTCTGCCTTATCATCCAGAAAGTTAAGGTAACCAGCCTCCTTTGCGTGTTTACTCGCATTTGCAACAAGTGCGGACTTGGGGGTGGTGTGATTGTAGTCGGATTGTAGTCGGTTTGTAGTCGGTTTGTAGTTGGTTTGACCAACGGTTGGTTTTTTGATATAAATTTGTAGCCACACAACAACGGAGTTTTTGTGATGGAAAACGATCCTCGTCTTCTCACCTTGAGTGAGGCCGGGTTCAACACAAACCAGATCAACACTTTGTCCGGCAATCCTCGGAACTGCCGCACTCTCGGTGATGTCGCCAACCTCACGCGCCGCGACTTCGTGCGCCTGCGCAGTTATGGACAGGACTCCTGGCGCTGTGTCAACTGGGTGTTGTCGCGCTTCGGTCTGCCGGAGATTCCGGACGACCCAGAGATCGCGGCCAAAGTCGAGGCGCTCAAACACCCAAGCCTCGCTGAGCGCGCACACGATCTCAGTGTCGCCTTCGCAAGCCTCGAGCGCACCTTCAGTGCTCGTGATGCTCTGCGGTCCTCGGCCGATGTGGGGGGTAACCGTGACAGATGATTCGAGCGACCGCGTCGTAGTCGATGTGAAGACCGGCGAAGCAATCGAGCCGACCGGGATCAATACCACGGGAAGCCTGGTTCAGGCCAACGGTGTCCGCCACGCGGTTTGTGGTCAGACCGTGAATTATGTGGTTGTCTCGTCCACACACTCCGCCCTTCACTGCTCGCGATGCGGACTGCGTGTCGTGTTTCCGGTCGACATCAAGACCTTCGACAAGCTTGCTGAGTACTTCTCGAGCCAGCAGTCTCACACCGACTGATTCTGTCCATTATCTTCCGCCCCGTCTCTCGAAATAGAGCGAGGGCGGGTTTTTTTATTTGGTAGGAATTACGAAAGTTGGAGTTAATATAAGAATTTCAGTCAAATAAAAAAAGCCTCGCATTTTGAGTGCGGGGTTTTGAGTCAAGTGAGTTCGGCGGAAAAGGTTTCGATAGCCTTTTGTCCGGCTGGAGTGACGACCAACTTTTGGTCCGGTGTTTTTTCCAACCAGCCTTTGGAAATCAGTTTGCCGATGGCACCGACGGGTTTTTCCATTGTCGGTTCGACTTCAAAGAAAACGTTGGTTACGGCTTCGACCGAGAGTGGTTGAAGCTTGACAATTCGAGCCATGACCACCAGCTGTCTTTGAACAAAAGGACGAGGTTTCCGATGAGGGTTGCCTTCAATGGCCAAACAACGGCCGGTTTCGGTCAAGTTCCAAGTTTGTCGGTCGATTTGTTCGAGATGGCCGCTTTTTTTGTATCTGGCCAGAACGGTTCGTGGGTCAGAACCAGGATCAATCGCGGTGCAGATTTCGAAGATCTGTTTTTTGGATACCGGTTGTCCACTTCTGGCTTCAAAAACTTCCTGAAGGATTTTTTGGCGGATCAACTTATAGCCTTTTTCCGGTCCTTTGGGGTTTTGCCACAATCGTCTAGCTGTTTCTGGTTTCTTGGCTTGGAGATTTTTCAATTTGAAAGTCGGGAGATCCGGACTGATCGGAGTGTGTTTGACTTCCAAACCGAGCCGTCTGATTATTTGGCATAGTTCTCGAAAAGAGAGAAAGTCCGGTCTCTCGGTTGCTGGATTGATGTCTTCAGACATCGGTTCGCGGCGAGACCTGTAAGCCAGGCCATCGCGGCGGCGGCAGAGTAGTAGTGAGTTGCAACTTTCGATAGCTTGCAGTGCCCGGGGTTTGTGGGTGACGCCGGACATAAAGCAGTCGAAGATTTCAAACACCAATTCTTTAGGTATCCATTTTTGACCGGTGATTTCAGCGGCGGCTCGGACAGTCATGATGACGGCGGTTTGGCATTGGGAAAATTTTGCCATTTCAGACCTCTTGTTTCAAAAAGATAAAAGAACGATTTGCGACCTCACTTTGCTTGATTTTTTAAAAAAAGTCAATCGTTGTTGGATAGAAAATAAAAAATCCTCGCGGCTTTGGCGCGAGGGGAGGTGGACTCAAGAGTCCGGAGGAGAATTTTCGGCAATACGGCGGCCGAGGTCGGTGAGGAACCATTTATAACCATTCCTGTCCAACCAGCCACGTTTTTTTAAGGCGGTCAAGAGGCGATTAATGTCGGTTTCGGGAGCGATTGCCTCGCAAGTTTTCATGGCTTCGCCGCTCAAGAAATGGCCGCCTTTTTCGGTTTGCAAGCGGAGAAGTTCGTGAGCAATCCGGTATCTGTCGGCCCGATATTCTTTGGTTGGTTTTTTTGGACCCGGGCGGCTGTGAGGCTTTCTGATCGAAGACAGGGGAACAACGGTCTTTGGTTGGTCTGTCGTTTGTTCGGTTTTGGTCAGATCGACCTTGGCCCCAATGGGTATTAATAACGATTTTTCAGAGACAGTAATTTTTTTGCCGGTGACCCGTTCGATCAGTTTGGCCAACTCGTCAAACGACAATATTTGGGGTTCGGGTGTTTGGGTAATGATTTCCGTAGGTCGTGGCAAGCGTCCACAAAGATAATGTGACTCGTCGACTTTGACAATAAAACGTGGGTCGACTTCGTCTACGTCCCTAATAACTCGATGGGCACTAATGTCTTGACGAAAGTGCCAGGCCACAAGAGCAGAAACAACATCATCAGGGACGTGTTTGTTTTTTCCGATCATGCGGCCGGCGCGATGGATATCGGAAACCAGAGCGGCTTGAATTCGAGTGAGCTTTTTCAAAGTTTCTCCTGTGAAAGAACGTTGAACTTTGGCTATTTTGCGTTTATTCTTAAAAATTGTCAATCAACAAAAAATCGCTTCGGATTGAAGCGGTTTTTTGTTATTGGTTTTAGGCGGCTGGAGTTTCTTCGGCTTTAGTTTCTTTGGTTTTCTTTTCGGCCGCGGCTTTGGCAATTTTTCCGACGCGTTTTTTGGTGAGGGTGGTGACAGCACGTTTTTTACCTTCAACGACTTTTAGTTCAACCAAAAGGTTCCAGACAGATTCGGAAGCTTGAGCGCCTTTGCTGATCCAATATTTGATACGTTCGATATTGAAATTGTTTTCTTTGGTGCGAGGATTGCGGTGGCCTAAAATTTCTACAGCCTTGCCCCAAGGATCTTTGTGTTTGTCAACAACAATCAACCGGAGTTCCGGGCGATTGCGTTTGCCGATTTTAGAAAATCTTATTGATAACATAGTTGGGTGGTGGGGGGGTGATTGAGTGGTGGAGTGGTTGAGTGG
>DOJV01000063.1:0-21955 GCA_003511125.1 Candidatus Uhrbacteria bacterium | reverse complement strand
GAGTGGTGGAGTTGTCGTTTTTTTAGTGACTTAACAACTAAATAACTTTACACCGTTTTGAGAGCTGACGGTGCTGATAGTGTAGGGAATTTGCTGGAAAATGTCAAGGTTTTTGGTTTTGGTTTGCGATCAGCTTTCCTTATTGGCTTTTTTCCGATAAAATAGGCTTGAAATTATGTGGCGTGAATGGTCAACTCATGCGCGCGGGGAATCGGAGTTTTTGGAAGAGGTTTTGCAACGAGTGAAAGATTCTGAACTTTGGCGCGAACAGGCAGAAAGTTTTCTTCAACCTTTTAAAAAGTTGAAGTCTTTTAAGTCTTTGTTTAATTGCCCACAGTCGTCAGATCGGCATGCCGAAGGGGCTTGGGTTGGCGATCACTTGGATTTAATGTCGCGAGTTTTGTTTGCTGTGGTCGGTGACGATTTGCATTTAGGCGACATCGAAGAGTTTCGTCGGCTTAAGGGCTTTGCTGGCGAGTTGGATGAAGTTGAAGAAATTTTAAAAGAAAAAGTCGCGTCGCTCGAACTTTTTATTTTGGCTCATGATTTGGGAAAACCACGAACTGTTTATTTTCAGGCCCGTGCAGGGTCGGGTGGTGTTAGTCAGTGTTTTCATAACTCTTTGGATCAAGCTTGGAATTTGAAAAACGAAGAACAAATTAAAACCACTGAAGATTATAATAAAGAATACAAAAAGTTTTCTTCAACCATGGTTGGGGCAACTCCGGAAGAAATTCAAGACGCTTTTTTTTCTGCCTATCAAATCGTGATTTCTTATCCGGGTTATGCTCAACAAATAGCTCGACCGGAATTAAGAGAGGTTTTAACAAAAGAAAGTAAAAAAAGAAGATTAACCCCAGAAGACACCGAAGATGTTTTCCATTTGATTTTGTTACACGAAAAAATTCTTCATGATTTTTCGGTCGGAGTCAATCTTTCGGTCTACAATCATTTGGTTAGCTATGCGATTAAGTATGGTCGTGATCCTGATGATTTTTTAGACCTGCTTTTGGCCGCGGTTTTTCTTGAGGTTTGTGCTTTGCCGTGTCGCAGTGCTCACGGCATTTTTTACGACTTGTCACCGTTTACAAATTTTTTGCTTTCCGAACACGAATCTGTACCCGGTAAACGCTTTGATCGGATCAAATTACGCCAAGAAAAACAACTAAAAATCGAACGTCAACGATTACGCGAAGCCGGACTGGACGGCAACGATTTGCTGGTTCTTTTAGACCTAAAACCCGGACCAGAATTTGGTGAGATGTTAAAACAAATTCATGAATACGCCAAAGGTCAAGGTGTATTACCAGAACTATCCGAAAAAGTTAAAAAAGAATTGTTTGGGCGGGTGGAGAAATTTAGAAACCCTCCCGTAGTTAAATTATGATCACATCATTACGTGGAAAAATTGAATATCATGGGGTTGGTTTTGTTGTTGTTGAGGTGGCCGGAGTTGGTTACAAAGTTAATTTGCCCGAGGATCGCGCTCACGAACTTTCTGGTGAACTGCTTTTGTTTATTCACGAAGTTCAGCGCGATGATCAACACGAGCTTTTTGGTTTTTTGTCCATGGAGGCTCTGGGGTTGTTTTGGAAGCTGACGAATGTCTCTGGTGTCGGACCAAAAGTTGGACAAAAAATTGTTTTTGCCAACTCGGTCGAAAAAGTTAAAGAGAAAATAATGAAAGGCGATTTGTTATTCTTGATCGATATCCCCGGGGTTGGTAAAAAGACCGCGCAGAAAATTATTCTTGAACTCAAAGGTTCTTTGGTCGACGATCAAACTCGCCCGGTTGGGCTCGATATTGACGCCGTCGAAGCCTTGGTTGGTCTCGGCTATTCTCGGCGCCAAGCCGAAGACGCTTTGGTCGGTCTCGAAGCCGAAACCACCGAAGATTTTATCCGCGCGGGGCTCAAGGTTTTGTCACGGTAGTTGAAGTAAGAGTGAACGGTTTTGTAGAAATCGTAGAAATTGTAAATTTACGTTTTCTACGAGGCTTCGCCACGAAGCCGATTCTACGCTTTTACGCTTTTACACTCACGAATTATGGAAAAACGAGAATTAACTGATAAACAGCAATGGAACAAATTCGTTCAAAAGTACGGGCCGCGGTCCGGGGCTTTTTTGCATTCTTGGGAGTGGAGTCGGTTGGCCGGTGGCGAGCGGGTGGGTTTTTTTGAAGGCGAAGAATTGGTCGGGGTGGCGAGCCTTGCCACTGTTTTGCTGCCTTTTGATTGGAGTTATGTTTCTTGTATTCGCGGCCCGATTTTTTCTCGGCCCGAGATTATTAAAGACGCTTTGAACCTTTTGGATGGCAATAAAGTTTTTGTTCGTTTTGAACCTTTGTCAGAAATTAAAATTTCCAGTCTTAAAAAAACTTTTTCTGTGAGTCCGAAAAATACTTTGATTACCTTGTTAGAATTTTCGGCCGAAGATTTGTTAGCCAAGATGCATCAAAAAACTCGTTACAACATTAATTTGTCGACAAGAAAAGGTGTGTCTGTAAAGTTTTTGTCAGCCGAAGACTTGTCTTTGGTTTGGCCGCTGTTTCAAGAAACCGCCAAGCGCGACGGTTTTCGTTTGCACGACAAAAAACATTATCAAGATTTGCTTGATCTTAAAAGCGACGAACTTAAAGTTTTTTTGGCCGTGGCTTTTTTTGAAGGCCGGCCGTTGGCGGCCAACATTATGGTCGACTTCGCCGGTACCCGAACTTATTTGCACGGCGCTTCCTCGAATATTGACCGTAATGTCATGGCTCCGTTTTTGCTGCATTGGGAACTTATAAAAGAGGCTAAAACCAAAGGTTTGAAATTTTATGATTGGTGGGGCATTGCCTCCTCTGACAATCCGAAAGACCATTGGGCTGGCATTACCCGTTTTAAAAAAGGTTTTGGTGGTGAAGTTGTGAATTACCCCGGAACCCTTGATTATGTTTTGAAACCGTTTAAATATTTTATTTATAACGCACTAAGAAAAATTGCGCGGAAAGTTCGATAATTATTCATTTGCTTTTTTTATGGCCAGAAACAGACATGGATATTCCGGTTTTCAAAATCAAGGGCGGGAAAACAGAGGACAAGAACCAAAGTGGGTGTTAAAAGAAGTCGGCGAACCGATTTTTGGTGTTAGGCAAAAAGAGTGGTTTGATGAAAATAGAACCGGAGCTTTTAGCAATAAAGACCCTAAGGCTTTTAGTCAGGCTTACGAGGCCAACAGCGCTTTTAGAGAAGCCAAAGAAAAGCAAAGATTATTAGACGGTGATTGTCTTGAAACTAATTTTTTTAAAATTTTTGGCGAACCAAAATCGATCGAAGTTTTGGGTAAAGAAGAAAAAATCGCTCTGGTTTATCCTCTTGGTAAAAAAGTTGTTTCTTTTTACGAGGTAGCAAGATCAGGATATTGGGAAAAACAACTTATCGGAAATCCGGCTTTTACGATTAAAAACAACAGGGTTGTTTGTGAGGTTTCTTTTAAGGGTTTACCGCCAGCGGTTAAAGTCGAAAAAGAGATTGCTTTTTTTTCCGAAGAAAATGAAAGACCGAGAATTGTTGAAGAACTTTTTTCTTTATTATCGCCGGCTGATCAAAACCGGATTCTTGATTTGCTTCGCGACAAATTATTAACCGCGGAGGCAGCGGTCGAAAAAGAGTTTTCTCGGTTTGTAGCAAGCGATACTTTTGTAGACAATCTTTCAGAAAATAGACAGAAATTAGTTGATTTAATGTCGCCCGGCAAGATCAAAAAACATTCGCGGTATAGCAGGGAAACGATTAATTACGGTGAATCTGATGATGGCATGCTTGGGCCCGGTAGTTATGAGACGACAGTAGTCAAATATTTTTTGGCCGTAGGTTTTAAGAGAGATTTTTTGACCGGTCCGATTTGTAGAAAAAATTTTTCTATTTCATCGGCTGATTACGAAAAAGAGCCGGAAGAAATTCTTCAAGGGCTTATTGCCGGAGTTAAAGAAAAAATTAAAAATGATTTTTTGTACGAGGAAGAAAGATTGTCCAAAGATCCGGATGTTAGAATTTCTCGTTTGGAGCCGGGGGTCTGGCAAAATAAATATAAAAAAGTTTGGCAAAATAAACAAACGGAGTTTTTGCAAAATTTTTATCAAGGAATTCAACTGGAAATTGATCCGCTTAAAGAAAGATGGCAAAAATTCGAACAAGCGCAAACAGAGGCAAGATTGGTTGGTCGGTCTTTCGATGAAGCTAAAAAAAGAGCCGCCACAAATCGCGTAGATTGTTTGGATTTGTATCAAAATTTTGATTTTCCAAAAGAAGACGACGAGCCCGGGGTTTTTATAGACAAAATTTCTGGATATCAAGAACTTGTTCGCCAGATTAATCAGCGAGTCGATGAACAATTAAGAACACGAAATGAGGTTGAAATAGCTCGCGGTTTAGAACAAGAACGCGCGGTGGTTGCTCTGCGCGAAGCAATGGAAACCGGAATTAAACCGGCTCCATGGTTTGTTTTTGATGGCGGCTATGATCAAGACTATTTGATTGGAAAAATTGAAGAAGCCACCGGTCGAAAAAAGGGTCAGGGTATCGGTTTAGCGGTGGCAGGGAAAAAGAGGATGTTTTTGCCCGGTGATCAAGGTTTGGTTGGTTTAGATGTTCGCCCAAGAGTTAATCGTTATGCTGTGGAGGATTTTAAATATTTCGGATTAAGTCCGTTGGTATACGATACTTTGCCAATTAGTATTACAAAACACTCAGATCCTATTATGGCGAAAATAACTGATCCGGATGATTGGCATATAACTTGGGTGGTAAAAGAACGTGGCGAATTAAGTACTTATAATTTAGCTAATAAAAATGGCGTAGCTAGTGTGTCGGCCGGAGTATTAAATAAAGATGGTTTTAGATCAACGAATTGGGCTGGGACAGAAGGAAATGGTTCCGTTACTTTAGCTGAAATTTTGACGGTTCATGGTTTAGTGTCCGGCAAGTCGGTTTCTTCTTGGAGAGAAGAAACCGGACGCATTCAAAAATTATCAGCTGCGGCAGAAGCAATTACTGCCCCTATCGAGAAAATAGTTGTTTTAGAAGTTATGCCTGGCGCTAGAAGTGCTAAATGCGAATGCGGATACGCGAATCCAATAGTCGGAGCTGATAGAAAGAAGTATCAAAACGGTGAAAGTGTAAAAATTGTTTGCGCTTCTTGCCGCGGTACCGGTATAATTCAAAAATAATTTTATGATTCAAACAATCGTCATCATCTTTGGGTTGATTCTTTTCGAGGTCATCAGTTCCGTTGACAACGCCATCATCAATGCCAATGTTTTAAAAACCGTGCCAGAAAAATTTCGGAAATTTTTTCTGCTTTGGGGTTTGCTTTTGGCTGTCTTTGTCATGCGTGGAGTTCTGCCTTTCGTTATCGTCTGGCTTGCCAATGCCGGTTTGCCGCTCCACGAAGTTTTTACTTTGGTTTTCTCTGACCCGGAGTTGATGGAAAAAGCGTTGGAACACTCTAAACCACTTCTATTGCTCGGCGGCGGCGTTTACTTGTTTTTTGTCTTCTTGGCTTGGTTGTTTTTGGAAGAAAAAAAGTACGCTTTTTTGGTCGAAGGCTTTATTCATCGTCAAGGTATTTGGTTTTACGCCATTTCATCCTTGTTTATCACGGCCGTAATTTATTTTTCCATTATTCGTAATCCGATTTTGGCTCTGGCGGCTTCTATTGGGGCGACGGCTTTTTTTATGACCGATGGTTTTCGCCGAAATGCGGAGGAAACCGAAAAGAGGTTGGAAAAGAAAGGTAATATGAGCGCCTGGAGCAAACTTTTGTATTTAGAGGTTCTTGACGCTTCGTTTTCCATTGATGGCGTCATCGGCGCTTTTGCGTTTACTATGTCGGTTCCGCTTATTTTAATTGGTAACGGTATTGGCGCTCTTGTGGTTCGTGAAGTTACTGTTAAGGGCATGAATACAATTTCCAAATTCGCTTATTTGAAAAATGGCGCAATGTATTCGATTGGTATGCTCGGCGGCCTGATGGTTTTGGAAAGTTTTGGCAAAGAATTTCCGTTTTGGGTGGCGCCATTGAATACTTTTGTTTTGTTGGTGGTGTTTTTGGGGTTGTCGATCAGAGAGTTGCGAGATGCTAAACAAATCTGATAGTATGCGGGATACGCGCCCATAGCTCAGCCTGGATAGAGCGCTTCCCTCCGAAGGAAGAAGTCAGACGTTCGAATCGTCTTGGGCGCACCAGCCTTCGCTCCTGTGGCAGGAGCTATGGCTTGGCGCAGCCAGTCAATGTTTTTGTTTTATGTATGAAGGCTGTCCACCAAAAATTTGGTGGTTTTTTGTTGGGTTTTTTGTTATAATAATTTTGTTAATAATCTTATTTTTTATGCCAAAAATTATTAAGGTTGGCGGGGCCAAACAAGTCTTTAAAAATATTCTGGTTTTGCAAAAAGATTTGGTTAAATTGCAAAAAGAACAAGCCAAACTTTTGGCTGATTTTGGCAAGGTAATTAAAAAAGCAAAAAGTAAAATTTAAAATATATGGGAGAAAGACAATCTGTAGGCGAACCAACAGGAGACAGGGTAAGGGTTGATAAAGATTCTCACGAAGAAATGATAATCATTCGTGACGCCATAAAAGGTTTAAGTATTCAACAAGAAGAAGCCTTGAAGCTTTTTCAGTCTTTGAATCGAGAGGCCGTTGTGGTTGGAGTTGACGAAGAAATTTTGAAACATTTTGAGGATCAGTTTGAACAAATTGTCGAGCAAATAAGAAAGACCGCAGGAGAATTAGCCAAAGAGATTGCGAGTTTGGAAACTGAAGATAAGGAATTAGAGAAAGACATCGCTGAATTGACAAAGACTGTCGACGCTTTAAGAAAGGTTGGAACAGCAGTCGAATCAATCGCCTCTAGTAAAGCAACGGAAGCCGCAGTGAAAACAGGTAGACAAGAGGGTGTTAAAAGCAAAAAAATAGAAAAAGGACAAAAACTGAACGTTCTTGAAAAGGCTGTTGGTAGAGTCGAAAGAACTAAAAAGAAAACAACCGAGACTCGCGAGAAAACCACGGAAATCAAGAAAAAGATGTTGGTCTTGGAAAAGTCTGGGTTACCTTCTTCGGCTTGGCGTGGAATAGTTGATGACGCAGTAGTTGATCGAGCGACCGATGAAACCGAGAAAGATTTGGAGAAGTTTTATGGTGGATTGACGGACGAGGAAAAGCGGCGTTTTGATTCCCTTGGATTAAAAGAAATCCCGAAAGATATTGAGGAGAAACGTAAAACTATCTCTGATTTAAGAACTCTGTCCCCAGAAGAGAGGGACAAGGTTTTGCAAGCTCTTGATATTGAAGAAGCTAAAGTAAAAGCCGAAATTTTAAAAAAAGACCAACGAGAGTTTGTAAGAGGAAAAAAGGCTGTTGATGTTGTGGTTGCGGCTGTGGTCTCCGGAGAATTAACTTATGAAGTGGCACTTTCAAAAATCGCCGAGATTTTGGATGTTGCCGCCTGCGATAAAACAATTTTAATTAGATTGCCAGAAGAATTAATTCATATTTTAATCGAGAAAAAATATAGCGACAATCCTTTTGCTGAGGTAGCCGGGTCGGAATTTTTTGAGACCAGACCGGATTTGTGGAGAAAAAGGGTGGCTTGGTTACACGAAAAGAAAAGAGAGATCAAAGCTGCAAAAAACCAAGAGGAAAGACTGGGTCTTTTGGATAATTTAGCAAAAAAATTTCAAGGAAGGCAAAAAAGAGATACCTTGCAAGAAAAGTTAGAAGTGTTTAATACTGGTTGGGATTCGGTTTTTCCAGAAAATATCGATGGTATTTTGCGCCTTTGTGAGGAAAGAATTAGAAGCGCAGAATCAAGAGCCAAGTTTTTTAACGAGCTTAAAGAGGCTTCCGAGGCTTATATTGAAATTGAGAGGTGCAGAAAAGTCGAAGAAAAAATAATTAAGGAATTAGAAAGCGGTGGCGTCTTGACTGATTTGGAGAGTCTAAAAAGAAAAAGACAACCAACCGAACAAGATGTGGCGGATTTAAAAGCAAGAATAGAAGTCGGACAAGCTGTCTTTAAAAGGCCGGAGGTCGAGGGATTAATAGAAGATGGCAAGGCGGCCAAATCAAAATTTGAGAGGGCACAATCTTGGTTACAGGGCACTGAATTTTATGAGACTTTTAAGAAATTGGATAAGTATGATCTGGAGATGGCCGAAAGTATTTTAAGCGTAAAAGTTTGGGGTGACCGATATTCGCGTATAGAAGGCTCTCGTCTTTTAGCCGAAAGGTCAAGAATACAAGGCGAAGCCCCAGCTGTCGTTAAAAGACTCGAGGTGCAAATAGAAGTAAATAATAAGTACGAAGAATTCAAAACAACAGTAATGGCGGAAGAGGTTGAAAAATTTCGACAAGCGGCTAAAGAACAGATTGTCAGTCGTATAGAAGACGAATTTAAAAAAATGGATTTTTTGCTGCAGCGGCGTGAGGCAATAAAAACAGCCTTGCTTACTCCGAAAAAACGTTTTGGATTTATTGGCGAACCCCAAGTTTCTTACAGGGCCTTTGATGGTGCAAAATTGTCTTTTTTAGACCAACTTGAAACTGTCAGTGTTCAAGTTGCTCAGTCGGAATTATCCGAGACCGAACGTGCTTTTAGACAAAAAAAAGATGTAGTCGGGGCACAAATGGGTAGAAATTTTCCGGGTTTAGCATCGTCGTACGCCCTAAACGCAGAAGAATATTTTAGAAGGTTTACAATAGAGATAAGTAATTTTGTGAGAGATAATGTAAAATATTCAGGGTGGGACGTCGGAGAAATTTTTAATCCGGTTATTAGTGAACGAACGAACCAGAGAAGAACGAGAGATGAGTATTTTAAACCCGGTAATTTTTATGATATGTTTCCGCAGGTTGAGGAGAGGTTGAGGGAATTAGAAAAACGGTTTGAAAAAAAAGACCAGGAAAGTTAGAAGAAATTTAAAACCCGTTAGGAAAAACCAAGCGGGTTTTTGATTTGTTTTTTTACTCGACCACACCTTTTCCGGCCGCCAAATCATCATTTGGTAAGGCTGTGGTCAATGCATCGGTCGAGCTGTGGAGCAGGTCTTTGGTGGTGGTGTCGGTGGCCTCGAAAGTTGTGGGGTTGACGAGGTGGAAGAAACTGCCGACATCGCCGGTAGTCGGAGCGATGGCTAGGTCAAACCAAGCTAAAATTGAGGTCTTTTCTTTTACCAAGTCGTCGATTATCCAGACAATTTGTCTGGTGGTGGTGTTGTAAGTAATCGAACCATCACTGGCCTGGATATTGTCGGTCCAGGAAACATCGGACGGTAAGGTTGAAGAGATGGTGATATTTTTTAGATTATGCAAACTGTTTTCAAGATGCCAAAAAATACGATAAGTGGTAGTTTCGCCAACCCGTGGTGGTAACGGGCCAGAACCGACCGGAAGGCCTTCGTCGTCGTAGTAGCGGGCTTCGGTGTTTAGTGCGGTATCTGAATTGAATTGAATGGTTATGGGGTTGGAGGTAATAGTTCGGTCGCTTTCGATTGAGCCGGTTTTTCCGATTTCGGCCTGAATTTGAGCGGTTATAGTATCGGTTTCTTCGGGGTCTAAATAACCATCGATGATTAAGAAAAAATCAATGGTTCCCTGAGTGTCGGGCTCGAGAGAAGCCAGGGTCGGCAATTCTTTTTTGCCCCAATAAACACTGTTGCCGCTTTTGACCCCTCCGGATAAATCAGAGTCGGTAAAGTTTAAAGGCAAGTCTTTGCCAAGACCATCGAGATTAAGAGTGAAAATTAAATCTTTAAGAACTTCTTTGCTTTGGTTTGCAAAAGATAAAGACATGCGCAAGCGACCGCCAAGATCGGCGGTTTGGTTTTGGTCCGAGCCGTTAACGAAAAGTTGAAAAGAAAGTTCGCCGCCTAAAATATTGGTTTCAGTTTGTACTTCGGTTTGTTTAATAAAAGTCTCTTCGGAATTAATGAAACCGACCTCAACCACCATTGGTATTAAACCAGAAGCCGAGCTGGTAAAAGATCCGGTAAATTCAATGATTTGTTCGGCCCCGGGTTCTAGCGAAGCCAGGTTCCAAAAAATCGAACCGACTTCAGCGACTTCTGGTTGGCTTGAAACAAAGGTAAAAGATTCCGGCAAGATTGCCCGTAGGCGAAGATTTTCGATTTTTTCCGAATCGGTATTTTTTATTTTGGCAGTGTAAGTGGTTTGATCGCCAACAATAATTTCTTTTGGCCCGCTGATTTCCAGACTGACCACCGATTGATCGATGTTTAAAGTTTCCCCAACAATGTCTTGAAAGTCAGAACTGAAATTGGCCGGACGGTAAGTAAAAATTGCTTGAATTTTTTCCGAGGCCGGTAGGTTGGAGCGAAAAATTCCGCAAATATTTACCGAGCCATCAGAGCCGGCGCCCAATGGTGACATAAGCCAATGGTTGTTTTCTTCGGCCACTGGTTTGGTTTCTTTGATTTCAAAAGTTTCTGGTAGGTTAAGGGACATGGCCAGGGCGGCAATAGGGACTCGGCCAATGTTTTCGTAGCGTACGGTAAAACAAGTTGAGGCGCCGGAAATTATTTTTTCTGGTGCCTCGATTTTAATTTCTAGCGGCTGACTTGGTTCGGAAACTCCGGACGATTGCCACCATAAAAAACCACCCCAAGAAACCAAAGCCAGTAAAAACAAAAAACCAACCAAGCGAAACAAGAATGAGGTAAATCTGGAATGGTGGCGGCGTTCGATGGTGGTTAGATCAAGGTTTTGGTCGTCGCCGTAAATGTCTTTTAAACTGGCCTCCAATTCTTGCGAGACGTGTCGGTACGATCGTTTTCTTCGGGGAGCGATAGACATAAATTATTTAGCAAAAAGAATGTTCATAAAAGAATCATTGGCATTGCTGAATTGGTTTTGGTCGCTGTTTGAAGTCCAAAGAGATTGTAGATTTTCCGAAGTTGAAATCGAAACGTTAGTGATGCGGTTAATTATGCCGGACTGTTTTTGAACCAAGAGTGAGTAATTATCGCCAGCCGCTAAACCGATTTTATTTTTAACCGCCTGAATAAAACCGGTTTCGGTTTTTATAGCAAAAGGCAGTTCGTAAACCACGGTAATAACTGAAGTCTCGCCGGGTTTGGTTTGGACCCAGTTGCCAAAAACCGTTTTACCAAATTCTTCGCTAATAATAGTTCCGCTAGTCGGATCGACACTGGCGTTTTCTTCGAAAAAAAGTACGTCGTCGTCGTTTAGCCAGTCTTCGCCAGGTCTTTCAAAAAGGGAAACATCAGGAATGGTAAAACCAGAGGCTGATAGCATTTTGCTGCCCCGAGGTACGTAGACACGTAAGAAATCGACGTTGTTGACGCCGGTAAACATGGCACCGCTGATACCATTGTGAGTGCGAGAAATTTTAAGAGTGTTTACAATTCGACTGTTGGCTTGAATATCAACTCGTAAGTCGATTTTTTCATCGATAACCAAATCGGTTTTTCCGCCACCCAGGTTGGAGTTAACCACCATTAAATAATCACCGTCGGTTTGTTTGACTTCGCCAGACCAGCCTAACTCCAAAGCGGCTTTTTGAACTTCGTCGTTTGGAAAATAGAGTTGAATATCTTTTTGGCTTAAACCTTTTTGAGCCAGGTCAAGAATTTGCAAAAGGGCACCGGGATCGGAATCTTTAACTTTGGTTAAAAGTTTTTCGGCCAAGTCGCCAATAAAAGCTTTGGGCGCGGCTTCGACTCGATCACTTTCCGGATTTTCGTAATTTACATAATCAAATTCCACGATTTTTTGAGTTTCAAACAAAAAGTTTTCCGAATCAATAGTGCGTTCGTATTCATTCATTTCGACCGGGCCAAGCAGGTCGATGAGGGCAGTAATAAATGTGGCGTTAACCGCGACCACACCATCGACTGTGGGGTTACTGGCATCGTAATAAAAGTCCAGTGCCTGACGAGCCGAGGTTGGAAAATCCGGGAACCAGTTGGCGTCTTGGAATTCCCAGCGGGCGGAAATAAGTTGTAGTGGTAAAGGTGCCACCAGGTTGTTTTTTAACGAACCTTGTAAATCATAACTGCCGCCTTCGGGAATGCTAAGGTTGGTAATTTCACCATGACTAATATCAAGAACAGCAAAACTGCCCAAGAAACCGCCGGTTGGCCGAATTTCAGTATTGTTTTGAAAAAGTAAAAGATAACGTTTTTTGCCTTCGGCTCCTAGTAAGGCTGAAAGGGTTTGCGAGAATTTAGTGACGTCTTTGGTGGAAACTAAAAAGTTTGGCAAAAGATTTTGCAGTTCAATAAAACGTTCTTGATATTCGACCGGTAAAACCGTTGGGTCAACTTTTTCTAGATGGTTATTGGCTTCTTCGAGAGCCGGTAAAATCGCCTTAAAAGTTTCTGTAAGAATTGTTAAACGACCGGTAGTGTCCAAACCATCGGTTTGCATGCCGGTTAATCCCTGACTAATTTTTTCACCGGCCCAGGAAAGGTTTTCGCCGGCTGCGATTAAATGGTCTCCAGAAAGATAAGCTGAGCGAGTAGAAGGTAAAACCGAAAGGATTAAAGAAGCCGTAGCGCCCAGATCGTCGATAGTTAAACGGGCTTGGCTAAAATCTTTTTTAGCCGCTTGGAACGAAGAGGCCGCCGAGGCCGAATTAGTGGTAATTAAAGAAACCGCTTCATTTAATTTAGAAACCGCGGAGGTGCCAGTTTGGGTTAAGTTGTTTTTGGCGCCTTGTAAATCGTGGATGGTTTCCATGGCGTGCAAGGGTAAGACAAAAGCAAAGGAGACCAAGACAAAAGTCGCCAAGGCCCGGTGCCAACCGGCCGGGGTTTCAAAATATCCGATTTTAAAACTAAAAGTTTTTTGAAAAGCAGTAAAGATTTTGTTCCAATTTGGTAACCAATTGGTTTTTGTTTCGACAGTCTCGGCAGAAACTTCGTTTCCTTGGTTAGTAACGGATTTTATGACGTCTTCCCAGGTTAAGATGTCGGATTCTTCGTTTTCGTCTTCTTCAATTTCTGGAAAATCGAAAAGTAACAAAGGTTGAAGTGCGGGAATATTTATTTGATTGAGGTCGATGGTTTCGACTTCTGGTTCTGGAATTTGGACATGGTTTTTAAAATTCAAAACAGCTTGACGGATTTTGTTGATTGAGGGCAAGAACGGCGCCAAGGGCAAACTGAAAGTTTGGTGGCCAAGTGGTGTGCATTCGTTTTCTAAAAGTTGGGTTTGCAAGTCCTCGTGGGTCAAAGTGAAATCTTCGGTTTTTTGGTTTGTGACAAATTCGTGTTCCGGAACAATAAAGTTTAGTTCGACCAAAGATGAGTTGTCGACAGCTAGCGGTACTTCTTTGGCAAAAGAAACCACGAAAGGTGAAAGGTGCTGGTTTGAGTTAATGTTAATAATCGGTTTTTCGATTTTTAATTCAGAAAAATTTAACAGGTTGACAGGCAGGCCTTTGTCAAAAGTTTTTGTGGTTTTTGGAGTTTGGGAACGCAAAAATGACGATTTTTTGATCGATTTTTTAGCAACAGTCTTGGTTTTTTTCTTTTTCTTTTTTGCCTCCATAAGTGGTGTGGGTGATTGTTGGGGGTTGGGGTGGGATGATTGTTGGGGTGATTGTTGACTGGGGTAGCTACATAAACTTTCGCAATCATCTTTTAATCATTTCGATAATCACCATAAATTTTCCTAATCTCTCCTGCCATTTTTTGCCACGAGTATTTTTTTATTTGTTCGTATCCGAGTTCGACGAGTTTTTTTTGTTGTTCTTTGTTGTTCCAAAGTTTGGTTATTGTTTCAGCCAAATCAGAAACGCTGTTTGGGTCGAAATATTCCGCGGCCTCACCAAAGACTTCTGGTAGCGAGCCGGCGCGCGCGGCGATAATTGGTGTGCCGACGCTCATGGCTTCGAGTCCGGGTAAGCCGAAACCCTCGAGTCGAGACGGGAAGACAAAGATTTTTGCTGTCGAGTAAAGCTCGGCCAGTTTTTCGTCGCTCGGATCTCGAACGAATTCGATTCGTTCGCTACCGGCCGAGTGTTTTTCAAGTTCGTCCGCGAAGTAATCTTTTCGTCCAGCCAGGATTAGTTTAGCTTCGGGGTTTTTCTTAGAAAAAATTTTGAAAGCGTCAACCAGGGTTTTGAGGTTTTTGTGAGGGTAGGAGTTGCCGACGTTGAGGAGGGTTGGAAGGGGTGGAAGGGATTGAGGGGGTTGAAGTGGGGTGACACCTTCGTAAACGACGTTGATTTTTTTAGGATCGATTTTTGGAAAATGTTTTAGAATAGAAAGCTCGGTGGCTCGGGAAACAGTGATGATTTTTTGACTGCGGAAAATGGCGTTGTGGAGTACGGCGCGATAGGCCAGGCGTTTCAAGGTGTATTTAATTGGGCCAAGAGTGGTGGCTCGGGCCGAGGCCGGTTCGTCCAAAAGGATCAAATCGTGGATCGTTGTGATAAACGGTGTGCGGATAAAAATCGGGATGTTCCAGTGTGGAAAATGTACCAAATCAAGTTTTTCGACATCGATGATTTTGGCCAAAGATTTTTGTTCTTCAAAAGTGTACCAGTGAATATTAGCCAAGCGTTTTTCAAAGTTCGGATTGGTGATTTTACAAGCCTCGAAATTTTCTTTTTTAAGAAACAAAATATAGCGGTTTTCTTGGTCAATTTCTTGCAAATTGGTCACCAGTTGTTCAACATAGCGTCCAAGACCACCGCCGCCCACTTTTGGTCCATACATGCGTGCGTCAATTCCGATTCTCATGTAGGTCTATTGTATCAAGTTTTTGTTGTAAAGTCAGGGAAGTTATCAACATTTGGAGGGGGTTGGGAGGGAGGTAGGGTGGTAGGGTGGTAGTTTGGGAGTTTTTTTTAATTGTCGTTTTTAATTTTTCTTAATTTCCTGTATGTTAAAAGAAATCTTTTAATTATTTTTATCCTATTAATTTTTACTTATGTTCATCAATAAATTCTTCCAAACCTTTGCCGCTATCATTGGTTTCATGGTGGCTTACACTGTCATTGGCCTGCCGATATTTTTGATGCAAAATTCTTGGCCGGATGGAGTTTTTGTGATTTTGTTGACTGTTTGGAGTGTTGGTTCTGTGGTTTTCTTCTTGGCTTTTTTCTTTTGGATTATTGGAAAAATTTGGGTTTTCCACGGCGCCGATGTTCCGGCCACGCCGCTTGAGGTTCTGAAAAATCAGTTGCTCGAAATAAATTCTTGGGACGCTCCGGTCGAGGTTAAAGAGACCAAAAATGGTTTGGTTTTTACTTGGAAATACGTTGATGCCAAGTGGTGGGAGTTGTTTAAAAAGGCCGGATTGATCAAGGTTTACGAGCTCCACGCCAAGTTTAATGAAAACAAAGACACCGTTTATTTAACCGATGTTTCAAAAACAGTTTCTTGGGGTGTTGGGCCGACCGAGGTTAGAATCAGTGCTCAAGCCATTCATGGAATTCAAGCCGGATTCGATGCCGCCAAACAACTAGGCGTCAAAGAAAATTTTTCGTTAGGTACGGTTATGGATTACAGATTCAGTCCATCAGAAATTAAAAATCCGGTCATGAATACAATTTTGAAAAACGGTTGGGATGTAAAATTTCGCGTATAAAAAATTTGTAAATGGTTTTGGGGTGGCTTGGGGGGGCTGAGGGAATAAAAAAACCGCCTCAATCAGAGTTTTGAGGCGGGGCGTGTGTGGCGGGTTCTAGATCTTGTAGACCGGTCCCGACGGCGGGGTTGTGGCCGGCTGCGCTTTGAGGCGAAGATCCTGGATCTGCACCGCGAGTTTTTCGTAGAGCTCACTGAGAGGATGAACTACTCCCGAGATGGTTGCGTGGCGCAACGCATCTTCGAGCAGGCCTGGGTCATCGCCGAAGAGCCCGGTCGTGTCTTTGAGATTGATTTCTGGCAGAAGCGTCAAAACTCGAAAGATGGCTGTACTGATCTGGCGTCTTGTGTCGCGAGCCAGCGTCGGTGCGAGTTCGAAGGCTCTGCCACGCGTCTGCCAGACCGGCATGATGACGAGAGCCGCGACCGTGGCAACCAGCGAGGTGGCAGCCGAGCGGATTTCGGCGAGATCTTTGGTCAGCCGCTCAGCACTTATTTCCAGGCCTATTAGTTCGAAGGATCGATTGACGATGGACTCGACTTTGTTCGGCACGGTTTCATCGTCGCCGTGGACTATTGCTCCATCATCGGTCGCTCGGTTGACCTGTTCGGCGACGACATCGAGTCGCCGCTGGACCCTTTCCAAGGCCGCGTTGCGCACTTCGATGGTTTCGAGTGCACGTTTCAGGTCTTCGTCGAGACAGTCGAGGCGATGGGTTGCCTCGAATACGAAGACCACGAGTCCCGCGATCGCGGAGAAGGCGACTGCTTCGAAGAAGCTTCCGTCTTTCTCGACTACGAAGTGGAAGACGTAGTAGACAGCGGCGACAACGATCATAGCGAGCGAGGCCATGCCGGCTGTCCTGGACCACCACTCTGCCGATTTCTGCATCTTTCTCGATTCCTTCATCTGACACCTCCATACCGATAACCATTTAAGGTTCAATCGGCTGTGATCAGGCAACATCGCGGCGCGGCTGGAGAATGGCTCCAGTTTGTCGGTCAAACCATTTGGCCGCAAACCCGCGTCCGATCCTTGCCCTGACGAAGGCCGTTGTCTGCGAATTTCTTCGTAAATAAGGGTTTTCGTCAGGACGCGCTATTATTTCTTATTTTTGTGAAAATGTCAATGGTTTGCTCGGCTGCTTTTTTCCACGAAAAATCTCGCGCCCGTTCCAACCCGGCTTCGATTTTTTGTTTCTGTAATTCCGGAGAACCAAATAATTCTCGCAACGCCGCCGTCAAATCATTCGCGTTATATGGATCAACATAAATCGCCGCGCGGCCGCCGACCTCGGGCATGGACGAGGTATTGCTCGTAATGACCGGCGTGCCGCTGGCCATGGATTCGACGATCGGCAGGCCAAAACCTTCATAGAGTGAAGGAAATAATGTGACCGATGCGAGGCGGTAGATGGCTGGCAAATCTTGCGGACAAACATAACCCAACCGTGTTGTCGTCACCGTAGAGACGTTGCAATGCAACGTCTCTACGGTGGTGGTGACGGCAATGTGTTTGTTTGATTTACCAACCAAAACCAACCGCAGATCATCGCCAGTTTCTCGGCGGTATTTTTGGACCGCCTCGATCATCAAAGAAATATTTTTTCGCGGTTCAAGTGTGCCCACAAACAGGGCGAATTTTTTCGGTAAATGATATTTTGACTTGACTCCAAAATCTCGCGCTTCGATTTTTGGCGAAAATTTCGAATCAACTCCGTGCGGCACGACAAAGATTTTTTCTTGCGGCACGCCGAAAATAAAATTAACATCATGAGCCGCGGATTTTGACGGGACAATTATCGCTCGAGCGTTTTGCGCCAAAGCTCGAGCTCGAGTTAAGCGATGCCAGAGGCGAGCTTTTGGCTCGTATAGCTCGGGAAAAATTTCAAAAGATAAATCGTGCAAGGTCAAAACATAATTCGTGTTCGGTGAAAGAGAAATAATGTTCAGGTTAGGAAAAAAGAAAAGCGGTTTTTTATCACCGGCAAAATATTTTTGCATTAACTCATCAAGCCTTGGTCGGCCGCTGGCGAGCAAGGAGGTGTTCAAAATTTTATTCGGAATTTTTAGATGAAATTGTCGAACATTCGGTTTATCAAAAATCGGCAGGTTTTCAAGAACTCGATTTGAACCGCTCGAGAAAAGCAAATATTCGTTTTTTGTGTCTAATTCAAAAAGGGCCTTGAGGAGTTCAAGGGTGTATTGGCCAACGCCGCTGGGGTTGGGTTTGGTTAGGTGGCGGATGTCGATGATGGTGGACATAGGGGGCTGAGGGTGGGGTGGTGTTTCGATTATACCAACATCTGTTTTTTTGACCAGCTGATAAAAAAATACAGCCGCCGACAGCTTCCTTGCGGATGCTGCCGACGGCCGGTGGAGGTTGTGGCGACTAGGCCGAGGTGGCCTGGTTGGTGGAGTCGGGCGGGGGCTGGACCAGACACAGGTGTACGAGTTCGCGCATCTGCGGGTGGTCCGCGGCCTGGTCTGTGCCGATCAGTTTCCTCGAGTTGAGGGCTTCGTCGACAGCCTCGGAGATGGCCGCGCGCACGGTCAGGCGCGAGACCTCTTTTTTTTCAGCGGTGGCCAGGATCGTCTCGAGCGAGACGCCTGGTTTGCCCAAGGCCTCGACAAGGAAGCGAGCCGCATTCAGGCGCATCTGCTTCAGCTCTTTGACGAGATCAAGCAGGACGGCGCGGAGCTCTGTTTCGCTCATTTCCTCGACGCGCTTTTCAGGGCGCAGGAGGTAGAGTGCGCAGGCCAGGCCGCACATTGATTCGGCCTCGTTTTGGTGAAGTTCCGCGACCTCGCGCTCCAGGCGGGCGACGGTCGTGAGGTTGATTCGTTGGACGACCTCCTGGAGTCTTGCCCTAAAGGCTTCGTGTCGCTTTTCGTCGTCCGAGAGCAGCGGTGGGCCGCCGACGCCGAGAGCCGGACCCACGCTGGCCAGCATCATGTTGTAATACTGGAGCAGGCGCAGGACCTTCTCGAAGACCTTGGGGTCCATGGGGCCGTTGGCCTGCCGCCTCACGTCTTCTTCCTTGAAGGTGGTCAGCCTGACGGCCAGGTTCTGTACCCTTCGGAGCGCGTTCACACGCTCTTTGACCAACGTGAGGAAGGTTTGGAAATGATCATCCTCTGGGTCTTTGGAGTCACTCCGCGCTGGGGCCTGGGGGACGTGGCCCAGCAGGTTTTCCAGGATGTCTTGGAGTCCACGGACCCTGTACTCGAGAACCAACTTGTCCGCTTGGGCGTGGGTCTCGACGCCTCTGCAGAGCTCATCGCTCTGGGCGAGCTTGGTGTTGAACTCGGCGACCTGGTCCTTGTTTTGCCGGATCGCGTTGGCGAGCTTGATCTGCTTGATGATGGTTGATACCACCACCACGGCAGCGGATCCGATGACCAGCAAGGACGATTTGTTCACATCCTCACCGATCACGGATACGACCGTGACCCCGATGACGACGATGAACGCTGTGTTGACGACGATGCCGAACATGGTCTTGGCGGCGTGGTAAGCCGCGTTCTTGATCTTCTCCTTCATACAACCTCCTTTGGCTCGGTCTCACACATGAGCACCAAGGCCTGGTGTATACAAACAGCCCGATCGCGTGGGTAAAGCGTTATGCCGCAAGTCAGCCTGAACCGGCCGAATCTTGCGCCCAAGCCCCGCGACTGTTTGGATGAAGGAAAGGCCTGATTATTGGTAATAATCGGGTTTTTTCTGCAGCCAAATTACGGTTTAGGATACTATATTTTAGGGATTTTGTCAATGGTTGGCTGGGTTTGGGTAAAAAAAAAGAGGACGAGGGTCCTTTGGGTTGGTTTTGGGTGTTCGACCTCCCCCGGCCGTCGCTCGAGGCGAGCTATGGCCGGCACAGCAAGGTCCCCCTCCTTGGTAAGGTAGGGGGAAACACGATTGGGTTTTCCCTTCATTTTCGGTAGGGGGATGGTCGGGGTGGGGTTGAGTCAAACGACTAATTCGAATTTATATTAATTCCCGCAATAAACCGCCGGCGAAGCCGGCAACGGTTTCCATTTAAGACGAAGTCCTTGCTCGATTCCGATATGCCAAAAAACCAACAACCAACCAACCGATTCAATGAGCGTAGCTCTTATCCAACCAACAAGCCACCGACGAAGTCGGTGGTAGTTGACTATTTTCCAAAAACTTTTTAATTTTTTCTACAACCAACTTGGGGTTTTCTATAACTTCTTGGTTTTTGAAAAAGATGATTTTGAAACCAAGACTTTTAAGATAAATCTCACGTTCCTCATCGTACTCGGCGACATCGGGGTGTTCGTGAATTTCTCCTTCGAGTTCGATAATTAATTTTTCGTTCTTGCAACAAAAATCCACGATATATCTGCCAATGCTAGTTTGTCTACGAAATTTCATTCCCAGCTGTTCACCTTTCAAATACTGCCACAAAACACTTTCGGCATTTGTAGAACTGTTTCTTAACTGTCGTCGCAAATCTTTTAAATATTCCAAATTATAAAGCTTCGTCATAAATAAAAAAATTGCGTCACCCCCCTCCCTTAACAAGGAGGGGGCCTGGGGGAGGTCGCATCAAAATTCTCCACCAATTCCACCATCTCTCTCTTAAACCTCTCTACCCCAAACTTCTGCGCATGCTCGCGAATAACTTCCGGACAAAATTTTTCGTCTTCAAAACGAATTAAATGATCGGCTAATTCTTCCCAGCTTTGTTCGTCGAAAAATTCGCCAGTGACACCATCGATAATAGTTTCGGTGGCGCCGCCTTTGCGATAAGCAATAACCGGGCGGCCGGCGGCCATGGCTTCGACTTGGGTGATACCGAAGTCTTCTTCTTGTGGGTGGATGAAGGCACGACAATTGGCGTAAAGTTTGATTCGTTCTTCGTCAGAAACTCGACCGAGGAATTCAATGTTTGACTTGGCAGTTTTTTTGAGGTCAGCTTCGATCGGGCCGGTGCCGAAAATTTTGAGTGGTAAACCGGTTTTGTTAAAAGCTTCGATGACCAAGTCGTAACGTTTGTAAGGTACCAAACGGCCGCCGACTAGAAAATAATTTTTTGGATCAGAACTAATGTAAAAATCTTCGGTCTCAACTGGCGGATAAATAATTATTGATTTGCGACCATAAAATTTTTTAATGCGCTCTTGGACGGTTTTAGAGTTGGCCACAAAAAGATCTACGCGTTCGGCCGCGGTTTTATCCCATATTCGCAGGTGGGAGAGGACGGGCGGCAAAACTGCCTTGGCCCACCAGGGGGCGCGGAGTTCGGAAACATAACTATGAGTGTCACTCCAAAGATAGCGGGTTGGTGTGTGACAGTAACAAATATGAACCGTGCCCGGTTGGGTGATAACTCCTTTACTAAAAGCACTCGAGCTCGAGACGACGATGTTGTAATCAGATAAATTATGACTTTCGGTAGCCGCCGGCATTAGGGCCAGATACCACTGGAATTTTTTTCGGGCCAGCGGCATTTTTTGTAAGAACGAAGTTCGGATTGTTTTATTGACAAAATCCGGAAAAGATTTTTTATCAAAATACAAAGCGTAAGTCGGTGCCTTGGGCCAAATATCATGAAAAACCCGAAGCACTTTTTCGGCTCCGCCGTCTTGGATTAGGTGGTCGTGGACTAATGCGAGTTTCATGTTGTTTATCTTGGGGGGTCTAATATACAAATTTGTTACTAATCTACAAATCTACTAATTGTCTACTAATTGTCTACTAATTTTGGTTGGAGAAATTATTTAATACTCTTTGGGTTTTTACTCCGTCTTTTTTAAAGGTTAGTAAAATAGCTAACTTTAATTTTTTGGCTGCCAAATATTTTTGAACCTGCTGGAAGTGAGACCTGGTAAAATTCTCTCCACATTTTAATTCCACGACTATTTTATTATCAATCAAAAAATCAAAAAAATTCTTTCCAACATTTTGTCCTTCGTAAATTACTGGGACATAAACTTGTTCTTGAAATCGGATACCCTCTTTTTTAAATTTTACAGCCAAAGCCTTTTCGTAAGTTTTTTCTAAATGCCCCGGACCAATTGAATTAAAAACTTCATAAGCACATCCGACAATTTTATAGCTATCTTCTGGATAAATTAGCTCGCTTTCCGATTTCGTCATATTTGCAGCAAATTTGTAGATTGGTAGATTGGTAGAAACCAATTTGTAGATTAGACCCCCCAGATTAATACGCCCCTTTGCGAAAAATCACTACCAACGGAGTCCGAACCAAAATTGATAAATCCAGCCAAGGGCTCCAGTGTGCGATATAATATGTATCTAACCTGACTTCGTCTTCAAAATCAAGGTCAGCGCGGCCGCTGATTTG
>DOJV01000044.1 GCA_003511125.1 Candidatus Uhrbacteria bacterium | reverse complement strand
GGGAATTTCGTAATTCACAGCTCCTCAGAGGTGTACGAGACACCAAGTTCTTCCTTTACAGAGTTTCCAAGATCTATGGTTAGGAATTGGTTCCCCAGCTAAATTGCGCTTGATCCAAAGCTTCCTTGTCGGGCGTGTCGGGGGACACATCCAAAAGAGCTTCGGCCTCCTCACAAGTCTCGGGGATGGTCGGTGTAGAGATGGGGCAGAGCACCACCTTTTCTCCAACCTTCTTTACCCAGCCAGTCCAGACGAAAAGCGCTCCAGTATCGCGCCAATCGTCGAGGGGCAGGCCAGGGAGTTGTCGAGACAACTCCGCCCGGAGAGCATTACTCGCACCAATCTGGAAGAGCTCCTTGGAGGTCAGCTTACGACCCCACAGGAACTCCACCAACGGGACGAGACTCTCCTTAATCCCACCGGGGCAACAGCCGAAAACCGACGCGATCATCCACGGGTCGAAACCCTGAGGATGAGCGGAGACGGCGGTGTTGGGGGTGGGTGGTTTATTTGACATGAGGTCTCCCTTGCGGGATCACCAGACGGGATTCATCCAAGAACGAAGGTGTTCAGGGACAAAATGTCTAGTGGTGGCCGACCTCAGCCGGACACAAAGGGCTTCACCGCGTACCACACGCGGGAGCCCCAAATATTTTCTCAAAAAATTTTGGACGGGGGGGGGGTAAAAATGAACCATCTTCTCCAGAAACACTTCCGGAGGAGAATAAATATACCATATTTTTGACCTTTTGTCAATAATAAAATAAAGAAAAAAAGCCTAAATTAGCAAAAAAACCGTGACTTGATCACGGTTTTTTCTCAATTAAAAAATCCCACTGTTCTGGCGCTGACCTACTCTCGCCCTATCGGACTACCATCGGCCCAGGAGGTCTTAACGGCTGTGTTCGGGATGGGAACAGGTGTGGCCCCTCCGGAAGTAGCACCAGAACAGTGGGATCTTTTTAGAAAATTTTACAAACGAAGATCAGAGAACGCTTGGAATAACAATCTTACAGTGATTGTAGAGCTCGACTTATTAGTACCGCTCCGCTACATGTGTTACCACACTTCCACGTACGGCCTATCAACCTGCTAGTCTCGCAGGAGTCTAATAATGAAGGCTAATCTTGGGATCGGCTTCACGCTTAGATGCTTTCAGCGTTTATCCGAACCGAATGTAGCTACCCGGCACTGCCCTTGGCAGGACAACCGGTACACTAGAGATTCGTCCATCTCGGTCCTCTCGTACTAGAGATGAATTCCCTCAACCTTCGGCGCCCATGGTAGATAGGAGACCGAACTGNNTCTGAACCCAGCTCGCGTGCCGCTTTAATTGGCGAACAGCCAAACCCTTGGGACCTTCTCCAGCCCCAGGATGCGACGAGCCGACATCGAGGTGCCAAACCGCTCCGTCGATGTGGACTCTTGGGAGCGATCAGCCTGTTATCCCCGGAGTAGCTTTTATCCGTTGAGCTTCCGCCGTCCTATGTCGTACGGTCGGATCACTAACTTCCGCTTTCGCGACTGCGCGACTTGTCTGTCTTGCAGTAAAGCCAGCTTCTGCGTTTGCACGTCCAGCGCGATTTCCATCCGCGCTAAGCTGACCTTTGTAAACGCCTCCGTTACTTTTTGGGAGGCACCCGCCCCAGGTAAACTACCCACCAGCTACTGTCCCAATCACCGGATAACGGCGATCGGTTAGAATTCACGCAACGTAAGGGTGGTGTCTCATTGGCGCCCGAAGGCTCCCACCTACACTGAACATACGAAGTATGAACCCAATAACAAGCTGTAGTAAAGCTTCACGGGGTCTTTTCGTCTAACCACGGGCAATGAGCATCTTCACTCATCTTGCAATTTCACCGAGTCCCTTGTTGAGACAGTCGTCAACTCGTTATGCCATTCGTGCAGGTCGGAACTTACCCGACAAGGAATTTCGCTACCTTAGGACGATTATAGTTATCGCCGGCGTTCATCAGCGCTTCAGTTAGAGGCTGCACCACCTTGCGGTGGATGACCCCCTCCCTTAACGTTCTGACACTGGCCAGGCATCAGCCCCTATATATCACTTTGCAGTTTTGCAGGGACCTGTGTTTTTGGTAAACAGTCGGTTGACGTCTTTCGCTGCGGGTCGCCCCCTCCCGGGGGCAACCAGGCTTTATCCCGAAGTTACAGCCGCTTTTTTGCCGAGTTCCTTAACAAAGGGTTCTCTCGTACGCCTTGGCACATTCACGTGCCCACCCACCTGTGTCGGTTTCCGGTACGGGTTCGTTTTGCCTAACCTTAGAGGCTTTTCTTGACCCTCTTTCCCCTCCCCTTGTCAGTCTTGCGACCAACTTGCGCTTACGCCGAGGTTTGTGACTGGCGGATTTACCTACCAATCGCCTCAGCGCACCCAACGCCATAGCCATATGACGCGGGAGGGTACGGAAAGCGTCCCCTCATCGAAACAAAACGAAGTGCAGGAATATTAACCTGCTGTGCATCGACTACGCCTTTCGGCCTCGCCTTAGCTCCCGACTAACCCTAGGACGATTCTCGTTGCCCAGGAAACCTTGGGTTTACGGCGGACAGGATTCTCACCTGTCTTCTTGCTACTCATGCCAACATTCTCTCTTCGCAACGCTCCACCATGCCTTACGACACGACTTCAGCGCAGATGCGAATGCTCCCCTACCGCTTAATCTTGCGATTAAACCCTCAACTTCGGTACACCATTTAGCCCCGGTACATTTTCGGCGCAAAAAGGCTTGACCAGTGAGCTGTTACGCTATCTTTAAAGGATGGCTGCTTCTAAGCCAACCTCCTGGTTGTATGAGCCTCTTCACCACCTTCTACACTTAATGATGATTTAGGGACCTTAGTTTGAGATCTGGACTGTTTTCCTTTCGACGTATGGAGCTTAGCCCCCATCGTCTGACTGCCGGGAACACGTGTTGGTATTCGGAGTTTGGTTAGGAGGTCTACCTTGCGGCGACCGTCCCATTCAGTGCTCTACCCCCAACACATTATTTACCGACGCTAGCCCAAAAGCTATCTCGGGGAGAACCAGCTATTACCGAGTTCGATTGGAATTTCTCCGCTAACCACAGCTCATCCCCGCGTGTTGTACGGCGCGTGGGTTCGGGCCTTCACGAGCTATTACACTCGCTTCACCCTGGCCATGGTTAGATCACTCGGTTTCGGGTCGTGTGCGTGCCACCTTCTGACTATGTTCAAGGGCTATAGAAGGCATAAAATTTTATACCTCTACGGATCCTTGAACAAAGTCAGAGAACGCGGGTGAACGCTTGCTTTCACTATGGCTTCGCCCCTTAAGGCTTAACCGAGCGACACGCAGCACACTCGTTGGCTCATTCTTCAATAGGAACGCTATCATCCCCCTTCGCCCTTACGGGCTACGGTGGGACTCTAACTCCTTGTAAGCATACGGTTTCAGATACTATTTCATTCCCCTTCCGGGGTTCTTTTAAGCTTTCCCTCACGGTACTGGTTCACTATCGATCAGAACGCGTATTTAGTCTTGCCACATAGTCGCGGCAGATTCCCACAAGATTTCGCGAGTCTCGTGGTACTCAAGAGTGTTTGTAACCGTAACACGAAATATTTCACTTACAGGACTATCACCTTCTGTGGTTTCGCTTTCCAGCGAATTCTGTTATATATCGTGCTAAAGTCGACTTTCGGCAGAAAATCACACAAACATCTTACAACACTTTTTTAGCAACGGCTGCCACCTTTCACCATCCTTCACTCTCCATAAAGAAAAGATCCGGAAGGTTTCACTAAAAAAGTTTGGACTGTTCCCCTTTCGTTCGCCACTACTTAGGGAATGGACTCACTTAAATGTTCAAAATGTTCGAAGAACACTTTGAACACAAAGCGAGTTAATCTTTTTCCTTTCCTCTGGGTACTGAGATGTTTCACTTCCCCAGGTGCCCTTCATACCGCCTATATATTCAGCGGTAGATGATACGCCTTCAACGTAACGGGTTTCCCCATTCGGAAATCTCCGGATCAAAGGTTGCTTGCCACCTCCCCGAAGCTTATCGCAGGCTGCTACGTCCTTCATCGGCACGTTCTGTCTAGCCATCCTCCGTATGCCCTTAATGCTCTACAACCACTGAAAGACTATTTCCTTCAGTGGTATATCCGGTATCCACCGGATCTCATTGCCCAAAAATATTTTTATGAACAAAAATTTTTGTTCACTACTTTTGATTTGGTTCTCTTGATCTTCAATTGTGAATGATCGTTCCGTCCGTTCGTGTTTTACGGACCGGACTGCGGGGGCAAAAGATTTTTTGCCCTTACGGTTCGATTCGCAATTGTACATTTTAAAATCCGCGCGTGGCCGCGCGGATTTTTGTAAATCCATTTACGAGAGGTTAACTCTCGGCGAGGCCTTGAAGATTATTTGGGATGAATTTTGTCACAAATTTATTCCTTATCTTCACTGCCTTCCCTCCATCCCATCAAGTGCTTTCGAACCATCCCTGATCGAAGCTTTAATTCTTGGGACAAAGAAGGTGTGATTAACCAGGCAGCTGCCTGATATACCTTTTTTGAAATTTTTAGTGCGCGAAAATCTTACACAATTCTGAAAAGACTGTCAAGGGTTTTATACCCGAACAATCCACAGGGGCAAAAAAGGCCATATTTTGGCTAAAAAAAGACCCACCGAGTAACGATGGGACGGAAGATGCCAGATCAGACACAGACTATGGTAGAAGCGCCGGGTTTTTTGGCCGGCTTAGCCTGCTCCATCAAGATATCATCAACTCGACGAAAGAAATCTACAGACAATTCGCCTGGTTTGGCGATAGAGCCGCCAATGGAAAGGGTGAGGGAGAAAACTGCACTACTGTCACCAAAAAATGTGACGTATGGTCTTCTTGACTCATCGAGCTTGACCGGCCGAGCAACCAATGCTTTCACGATCCGATCTCCAACCTTGAGAACACCACAAATATCAATTGGATCCGAGAGGATGATGGCAAATTCATCTCCTCCAATTCGACACACAAAATCAGTAGTGCGCACGCAGACCCTGATCGCATCAACCAACAAACACAGCACAAAGTCGCCGACCGGATGACCAAAGGAATCGTTGATGCGTTTGAAATCGTCGATATCAACAATTAACAGACCACGATTATAGCCGAGGTTGCGTCTTGCCAATGCCATTTCTCGTTCCATCATCTCATCAAAAACCCGACGGTTATGGGCACCGGTAAGCGGATCGCGCAGGGCAAATTCTCGAAGACGAACGTTCTCGGCTTCGAGCTCGGCGATTCGACGTTCGAGTTCGGTCTTGGAAACAAGGAGTTGTGCGATGGTTTCTTCGTCAGCCATGGCGGAGTCTCCGGGGTTGGTGGAATAGAAAGAACGTGGTAAGTGACAATAACGGAAAAAGGCAAACATGTCAACGGGTGCAACATAGGGACACCAAATTTTGCGTCCCTATGTTGCATCGCATCACAAACCGCAATATGTTAGAATAAACTCACGTTAATAAAAAGCGTAAATTTACAGCTTTTATCCAACCTATGTACAAAATAAAACTAATTACCATCGGCAAACAAAAGGCCGGCCCGCACCAGGAAATTTCGGACGAATATTTGAAGCGACTTAAATCCGAGGCTGCAATCCAGCTCGTCGAACTTACCGAAACCCCGTTTCGCTCGGTCGCGGAAAAAGATAAGGTTTTAAAAAACGAAACTGAAAAAATCCAACGAACCATTTCGAAGGGATCGTTTATGGTTGTGCTGGAAGCTGTTGGCAAAAATTTTTCTTCAGAAAAATTCGCGACCGAGATCGACAAGATTTCAGAAAACAGCACGCGAGAAATCGTTTTTGTTATCGGTGGTCCGCTCGGCCTCTCTGATGAAATCAAAAAACAAGCTAACCTTCTTCTCTCCCTTTCGCCCATGACCATGCCGCATGATTTGGCACGGGTAGTTTTATTGGAACAGATTTATCGGGCGATGACGATTTTAAAAGGAAAAGTTTATCATTATTGAACCGCCACTGCACTCACCGTTGCTCGTGGCACCAGCCACCACCCCCGACCATCCCCCGTATACGAGAAACAAAAAAGCATACAAGGTAGGGAGAATCAAATAAATTTATGCCACTACAAACCACTCCGTTTCCAATAATTCTTTTCCTGATTTTTTTCGTTGTTCCGATAATTATTCTGATCGGAATAATAGTTGGGATTTTTTATTACTTCTGGCGCTTCAGAAACAGATCGAAATTTATAATGATTGGCGTGGCGGTTCTTATTCTTTACGGTCTTGGCGCAACCGGTCTGTTTTTAGGCGCCAGCGACCATGCTTCGTATTTTTTACAAGTCGAAAAATGTGATCAACATAAACTTATCGGTCTGACCGAAAACGGAAAATCGATCACGCTTTATTTTCCTCGTTGGTTTGGATCAGGACAGTCGTCGTGGGGTGATGGGGCGACCGTAAAAACAGTTGATCAAGATAAAAATTGGAACTCGAGTCGGCCGATAGAAATTTGCAATAGTGTTTTAGGAATTGAGGCTGGTTTTGACACAAATGGTTTACACCGAATTGAGTTGGTTAAATTCTTGGAAGAATAACTAGTTCGTAAAAAACTTATCACAATTAAAAAATATGGAAGGACAATCGCGCGGCCCCGAAATGGTCGCAGTAACCGAACTGAAAACAGCCCCAGAAAAAAAAGCGGCAAAAGACCGGGAACTTTTTGAATTGTCACCAGACGAAATTGTCGATCGGCTAAAATCAATGTCTTCGGAGGAAAGAAGAAAATATCTCGACAGGGCCTTTGATGATCCGCGTAACCTTGCCATGGTTAGTTATTACGAAAAATGGCTGCATAAAAAAGTTCAACTAGAAGTCGACGAAATCGCCGCTAGAAAAATCGAAGAAAAATGGGGCGATAGCGAATTACCGTTAGGATTAGAAACACGTTTGTCACCACAAGATTTAAAAACACTAACTCACAGTTTGTTTTTTATCCAACCAACTTTTGGCTGTTCCAAAGCCTGTCCGTTTTGTGCTTTGGACGCACCCGGCGGAGTTCGCTCGGCAATTGCTCCAAAAAAACTAGAAAATCTTTTTAAATTACTACCAAAAAAAAACCAAGACACACCCAATCGACGAAGTGTTAATCTACATTACGCTTCCGAGCCTTCTGATTATAAAGTCTTAGATGAAACCACTGGAAAAACACATACTTTTAAAGACCTTTTTGAAATGGCCCGTGAGCAAAATACTGGCACGACTTTTATTACCAGAGATGACGATGACGACTGGTTAGAATTTGTAAAACAAAGCGGTGCTGGACGTAGTCTTGATAACGCAACAGCCGATCGATTAAAAAAACAAGCAAAAAAAAGAGGTTATGCCGGGGTTAAAATTCACGAATACGGAGGTCGAGAAAAAACTCACAAGGCCGGAATCGGATTAAGCACAAAAAAAACCCGCGAACTGGTTGGAAAAAAAGCTGGTGTTTATCAAAGAAAACCCGGATCAATTTTAACACCGAGGGGAGTTTACAACATGTTCCCAGGGGAAATCCAACCTGACGCGCCGATTGGTGCCCCTCAAGGTGTCTTAGCTGTACCACTAGGCGAATTACGACAAGGAGAAAAAGCTTTCGATATATTAAAACCCGGTGTTCACCTTCGAAAAGTAATGGGTCACTTCTTGATAGAAAAGATGTTTGATACTGATTTCTTTTTTGATGGCGAACAAAACATCACAAGCTCAAAAAACACCAATGCCTGCTTAGCTTTTAGTAAACAACCAAGCGATGAAGCCAGACTAATAATTTATAGCCCAAAAACTTATCAGATCGAATCTGTTCATCTAGTTACTATCTCGCCAGAAGAATATCAAAAAAAATATGAAAAAATGAAAAGGGCCTCATGGGATTTGACTATTGCCCCGGAAGACATGGAATCAACCAAAGAGGGTTTCTTAAAAACGATGCCTGATAAAAAAAAGCAGATAGAAACTCTTTTTGTTTTTTTAGAGATAACCGGTTCGCCCGAAGGAAAAAATTTTTTAACCAGTCTTTATAAAAAATTCCTGGAAATTGAAACGATGATGTTATTTTTTGATCCACAATCTATTAACGACACCAAAGTAATAACCCTTTATTTTATAAGATACCTAAGTCAACACCCTGATTTTAACCCCCGAGAAAAAAATCAAAAAGAAATAAAAAAAATAATCGAGGAAGCTTTTCCTGATTTTATTAACTCACCTTTCTTCGAAGAAATAAACCAAATTAAAAAAGGTTGGTCTGAAAAATTTATATTTTCTAAACCCTTAAAAAAACGAAAATAGGCGAAAAATTCTACTTTACTTGACTAAAGTAACACCCTGTGCTAAACTCACTTTATGACTAAAGAAGCCAAGTGGACCAAAGAGCTTTACGGCGTCATCCTGGGCCTTAAAACCCCCGAGGAAGCCCGCAGGTTTTTTCGCGATCTTTTGACCGAACAGGAACTAATCGAATTCGGCCGCCGCTGGCGAGCCGCGCAAATGCTCGAAAAAAACCTTCCTTACACCGAAATCGTCGCCGAAACAGGATTAAGTTCAACCACCGTGGCCCGCGTGGCTAAATGGCTAAATAAAGGTATGAAAGGTTACAAACTGGCTTTGGCCAGACAAAATAAAGAGCATCAACACTATTCTTCCCCTTCCAGGAAAGGATAGTTTTGGTTTTTAATTAAAATCAGACACCTCGGCTGGAAGGCTGAGGTGTTTTTTAAATTTTCTAATTATTTAATTTTTGAATTATGAAAAACAATCTTCTTTTCATTGGCGGAACCCGTGGCGATGAGCCGATTGGTGTCGAAGTACTGAAAAAACTATCACAAGAGCGTTCAGATTTTGATTGGATTGTTGGTAACAAGCCGGCGCTTAAGCAAAACACTCGTGGATTTGAAGGCAATCTAAATCGCAGTGCCCCGGGTGACAAAAACTCACCACTTTATGCCTCGCGACGAGCTGCAGAAATTCTTGAAAAAACAAAAAACTATAAATATATCATAGATCTTCATGGAACCAATAAACAAACGGACATTTTCATTATTATCACTAATCCGAAACTGAAAAATTGGCAGTTGGCCGCCTTGTTAGACATAAAAAACATCGTCTATTGGCCAAGTTTTAGCTCTGAACTTACCGGTCCGTTAAGTGAGTACTTTCCGTGTGGACTAGAAATCGAATGCGGACCAAAAAACGAACCGCAGACCGAAAAAAAATTAGAAAAAATTTTAATAGACTTTCTGGATAACAAAAAAAACAAGACTGTCGTGCAACAAAAATTTGAAGTTTACAATTCGTTAAAAACTGCTCCGCCGTTTTCATTGAAAGAATTTGAGGAAACGGAAATTGATGGGGAAAAATTCTTTCCTTTGTTAATAGGTTCCTACCAAAAAGATGGTGTGGTTTGCTACAAAATGAAAAAAACTAATTAGTCCTCCCTTCTCTGTTTCTTTAACAAAAGCAACAGAGGGTGGAAATACTAATGTTTCCAAAAACGTCCAAACGAGGTACGACATGCAAATTCGTCCGGTTCGTCAACAAGATCTTCCCGCTCTGATCAATCTATACCGACAGTGCTTTCGTGAACCGCCATGGTTCGAAGAATTCACCAGCCTGGAGGTGTTCGATGATTTCACATTAGTCCTTGCCTGGCCTGACCACATCTTTCTGGTAGCTGAAGAAGCTGGACAAATCGTCGGTGGGGCCATCGCCTACGATCTGAAATACAAACCCGATGTGGCTGCCCACATCTCAGAAGGCGGTCAGACGATCTACATGGCCGAACTGTTCGTGGACAAAAACCTGCGTTTTCAAGGTGTTGGTCGAGCTTTGGTTTTCGCGCGCTTGGCTCTGGCCAGACTGAAAGGATACACCAACCTGGCTGTACGCACTTCGGTCGATCAACCGGCTATCAAACATCTCTACTGCGACATCTTGGGAGCAACTGTCGTCGCCGCCCAAGACGTGGTTTCAACCAAAATCATCGCCGGTGTTCCACAACAGATTTCCGATAAACGAATCATTGTGTGTGGACTGATTCCGGAAATCGCTCTTGTCGAAACCTTGCGAATGACATGGTGTCCGATCAATAATCGACTGGATCAAATACCTGTTTGATATAGACCTACGGCTTTTAGGACAGCACTCTAGTTGTCCTATTTTCTTTTTTTATTTATAGTTAGGACACTATGAAAGAAAAGGTTTTCTCTGCCCTAGTCTGCGGCTATGGTGTGCCAAAAAACATCTTAAATGACAAAAATTACCACACTTACTTAACGCAAATTTTTAATTTTCTATTTGACCGTTTCGCAAACACTTCAGGAACTGTGGTTCTAAGCGGCGGGGCAACCGATTGTTTTCCACCGTTTAAACGAACCGAGGCAAGGGAAATGAAAAAATGGTTTGATCAAAAAATTAGAATCGTTCAAAAGGAGACAGGGCAAAAAATACCTTGGGCTTTTATTCTCGACAACAAAGCTTTAAGTACGGTGGAAAACATTTTATATTTTAAGCCGTTGGCTAAAAATAAAATTTTTATTTTTGCCGAAAAGACAAGAGCCGAAAGAATAAAAAAAATTTCCAAAAAAATTTTTAAAAATAAAGTCAACTACCACCGACTTCGT
>DOJV01000012.1:1962-20737 GCA_003511125.1 Candidatus Uhrbacteria bacterium | reverse complement strand
TATAATAATAATCAGCTTGTGCTGTTATAGCGGATACCTCGTCCGCTTGCGGCGAGGTAATTCATTAGCACGTGCCGGGCGCGTTCCAACTCCTTCCCGGCATCTTTGCTTGCGCGCAAACACAAGATAAAAAATCCAGCCCGTAAGGGAAGGATTTTTTATTGGTTGAAATATCTAATGAAGGAATTTTATTCTTTTAAAACTTGTCTTTTTGCAATTAATTCTCTAAACTTCACTCATTCCTTTGCACAGGAGAAAATTTGAACTGGCCTCACTTGGTTGGTAGAGACGACATAGCCGGCGGTGAGATCGAAATCCATCAAGATATCACTGTTGTTCGAGCGCTGATCGTTTCTGTTTGTTTAGCCAAAACCGGATTGGTTCGATTTGCCTTGGAACAAGGCCGACAAAGAACCGTTACTGGCACAACCTGGCACGAGTGTCCAATAAGCTCTTTTGAAATCAAGACCTCATCCCCTTTGCCTCAAAAGTGGGATTCTAACTTCATTTACTTTTCCATCGGTCAAATCGGCTATGGGCTTATCTATTTAAAAAAGCTGCCTGACCCGACTCTTTCCGGCTTCTAACATTCGGTTTAATCCAAATTCTTCTTCTCTCCACGCTAGCGAGCGTGGTTTTTTATTCCCGCCGATCTTTTAATGAATAAACACACCCGCAATAATTTTGATGATATAAATGAAATTCCCGCCCGCGTTTTTGCGATTCCATTTCTCCGCCTTGTTTTTTAAAATCTCCGGCTAAAAATTTCACACCGACTTCGGCGGCGATTTTTTCACCGATTGGGTTAATAACCACGGCTGGTTTGAAACGACCAACAGTTAAGGTTGAGGCGAAATATTCAAAACCGAATTTCTTGGCTTCTTCGGCTGTTCGAAGCAAACGCATTTCAAAACACAATGGACAACGCGCCCCACCTTCACGCTCACCGGCAAATCCGCGAACTTTTTCAAACCAAACTCGCGGATTGTACTCGCCCTCGAGCATGGGAATTTTCAAAATCTCGGACATTTGCCGAACCGCCTCACGGCGTTTTTCATACTCCTCGCGCGGATGAATATTCGGATTAAAATAAAAAATCGTCACTTCGAAATCGAGTGACAATTTTTCGGGAATCCAGGCACTGCAGATTCCGCAGCAGGTATGCAATAATAATTTTGGTTTAGACACAAACTGACTAGGCGGCTTCTTGATGTTCGGATTGGTTGACAATGCTTTCAGCATCTTCACCGGCCGCGTATTTTGTTAAAATTCGATCAACGTCATGTGGTCCAACATTTTCTACCAGATCAGGAATTACCACCTTGGCTTGAGCACGATCAAAACCTTGTTTTCTTAATTCTAAATATTTTTTAACCACCAAATCAACGGTTTCTGTTTCACTAACTGGTGGATTATATTCCATTCCTTCCATAAAAATTTAAAATACTCTACCACCCTTTGGCCACGATGGCCGCGGCGGCGGCGGCCACTTGAGCCTCGTGTTTTGAGGTGCCAGTGCCTTTGGCGATCAATTCTTTACCGATATAAACTCCTATTTCAAAAGTTTTGTTATGATCCGGACCCTCTTCGGACAAAACTTTGTAAGATGGTGTGACACCGGCTTTTTCTTGAGCGGCTTCTTGGAAACGACTTTTGGGATCGATATGCAGTTGATCTTTGAGGATCCCCGGGAGCTTAACCAAAACTGTGCGATGAATAAAATCTTTGGCTTCGTCCCAACCGAGATCTAGATAAATCGCGCCAATAACGGCTTCGATGGCGTTGGCTAAAATATAATGTCGGGCTTTGGAACCACTGTCTTTGGCCTCGCCTTTGGAAAGATAAAGATAATCCTCGACAGTGAGACTGTCGCAAATCTCGGCCATCATATCGGCGTTGACCAAAGCAGCTCGCCAGTTAGTGAGTTCACCTTCGGGATTTTCGTAGGTCTGATAAAGATATTCAGTAACTACAAGTTCAAGCACGGCGTCGCCCAAAAATTCGAGGCGTTCGTTGTGGCCCAAACGAAAATCTGGATGCTCGTTTAAATACGAGCGGTGAACAAGCGCTTGGCGCAACGTGTCTTTATCGTGAAACGACACACCGAGGGTTTGTTCAAGTTTTTTTAAATCGTCCATAATTGAAAAGGTGGGTTAAGTAGAAAAATTTTCTAAAGATTCGACTTTTTCTTCGTTGGTTTTTTCTGGCGGATTGATATCGACTTCTTTTAATTTACCGTTAGCGACAACGTCTTTATAAATCGCGCCCAAAACACCGTTAACAAATTTTCCCGAAGCTTCACCACCAAAACTTTTGGCCAGTTCGATAGCTTCGTTAATAGCGACTTTGGAAGGAACTGTGGGAGAAAATTTTAATTCAAAGGTGCCGAGACGTAAAATATTTCGATCCATGCAGGTCATGCTGGCCAACGGCCATTCCGGAGCGAATTGAATTATGACAACATCGATCTCGGCCAAATTTTTCATGATGCCATCAATGGTTTCTTTAACATAACCACCGTCGTCAAAATTTGGGGCAAATTCCCCGCGATCATAAGCAATAATTTCCTCAAGTTTGTCTTGGGGTTGTTGGTTAAAATCCCATTGATAAAGGGATTGCATAACCAAAGTGCGAGCGAGGTGGCGATTGGACATAATGAACGAAAGATAGGGGCAAAATTTTTTTGCCCCTATCTTAAAATTATTTCTTGGTGGTTTTTTTTACCAAACGCTTGACGGCGCGAGTTGTGTCGACTACTTTTTTGCCCTTGTATGTTCCACAAGCTTTGCAGGCGCGATGCGGCAAAACCGCCAGGCCGCAAGCTGTACATTTATTGATGGTCAGTTTTTTAAGAGCAAAATGTGCGGAGCGACGGCGTTTATCCGAACTAGTTCGGCGATGTCCAGGAAGACCCATAATTTTAATTTCTAATTATTAAATGACGAATGTCAAATGAAGGAATGAATTTCTTCGATTGATATTATACCAGGATTAGCGAAAATCGTCAACCGATAGGCTAAATTTCGCTTTTTTTAGAAACCTTAAAGACTCTGACACTAAAACAAATTATAAAACAATCGTTTTACAACAATAAAAACCGAACAAAAAAGGCGACTAGGAATATTATCCGATAGTCGCCGAGGTTTTTCCTTTCACTTTTTCTGCAAGTAAGACTTTCCAGTATCAACTCGATACCAATCTCGCACGGTTACGGTATGAACACCGGCAAATTGAGCGGCG
Organism: Candidatus Uhrbacteria bacterium; assembly: GCA_003511125.1. Lineage (GTDB taxonomy): Bacteria > Patescibacteriota > Patescibacteriia > UBA9934 > GWF2-40-263 > UBA12403. The sequence continues at coordinate 17,497 of DOJV01000012.1, read as the reverse complement.
GCTTTGGCACTCTCGAAAAGACCTGTGAGCATCCCCTGTGTGGTCTCGTCGCGTTTTGGGTGTCGTTCGTGGTGTCTCTTGTCTTTTACCCAGACAACCCCCTGCTCTAAACACCACTCTTTAAGCCGAGCGCGGCTGACACCGATATCGGCGGCAACCTTTTTAGGAAATTCTTGATTCCTCACCCGTTCAACACCCTCTTGCCAACGAGAGTGACGTAGCAGACAGCCGGTATTTTTTTCGGTCCGGACTTTTCTTTGCGAAACGCGATTTTACTTCTCCGACATTTTCCACGCAACTCCGACGAATTAAGACCAAACTCTTCGGCAACTTCGTCAACAAGGCGCTCGCCTTGGGCCAAAACACTCAAAGCTTGTTGATAGGCTGGCAATTCTCGTTTCCCTGGCGGCTGTCGTTTGGTGATCCCGGCTTCTCGGCGCCATCTCTTTCCAATTCCAACAGACACCTTGGCGGCCTGACTGGCTTTTTCAATAGACATGCTCGAATAAAGAAACTCAAAAAACTTCGTTTTCTTTTCCTGAACATCTGGGTCGTTGTTTTCTCTTTTGACGTAAACGGCACGAACCGAAGCCCGAGCGCGTTCACTCTTCAATTTTGCCCGCAAACAATCCCAGCCGGCGCGAAGTTCTGGCGGCGCTCGCTTAGCTGCTTCTCGAAGCTCGGCTTCTGTGGTTTCGAAGTGTCCACAGACCTGTTCGATCAACCAACCCTCCTCGACAAAAAATCGAATCGCTTCAATCAAATCAGCAAGACTCTTTCTGGGCTCACCACTTTTCTTTTTTTTAGAAGAAACTGTTTTTGGCCTTGATGGTTTACCCTTGTTCCGCTCAAGCCTCTTGGTTTTGACCTCTGGCACACGCAGCTTCGGAAGTTCAAAAACAGGCGGCTTTACCTGAGGTTTAACACAAAGTGAACGAAGTCTTGTCCACTGCTCCCGATAACCGTCTTCTTGGATGCCGTCGAGCAGGCGAACCAACGCGCGAGGTGACGCCCTAAAATGTTCGGCAATCTGCTGGAGTGATAATCTTTCCTCGGCCAGAATCTGCAAAGCAAGGCAGGCGTCTTCTTCGTCAAGTCTGGTATTTGTGCTCATGTCTATTCCTTTTTAAAATGTGAAAGAAAATGTTCTTCTTGCCCTAGTTGTTTTTCACAAGAAGATGAGAAGAATAACAGAATCGGTTAATTTTGTCTACGGGAAACGGGACACGGGAAACGGGAAAATCTGGAAAACAAAAGACAGAAGTAAAAACTTCTGTCTTTTTTTATTTAATTTAACCGCCGACGGTTCTAATTTAAACGACGGTCACGCTGGCCACCTTGTCTTTTTCGTCTTTAAACCTCATAACCCGAACACCTTGGGTATCACGACCAAGAACAGAAACCGATTTAATACTCATGCGAATAACCTGACCGCCGGTCGAGATGACCATGATGTCTTGCGGATCTTCGGAATCGACAATGCGGGCGCTGATAACCTTGCCGGTTTTGGCCGAAACATGAGCCGTGCGAATACCAGAACCGCCACGACCTTGGGTTTTATATTCATCGATCGGCGTGCGTTTACCCAAACCGTTTTCCATAATCACCAAAAGCTGGGCCTGTTTTTTGCGATTAGCCATTTCGGTATTGATAACATCCATACCAACGACCACATCGGCACCCTTAAGACGAATACCGCGCACACCGGCCGCCGAACGACCCATAGAACGAACACTGTCTTCTTCGAAACGAATGGATTGTCCGTTAGCTGTAACCAAAGAAATATCATCTTTGCCCGAGGTTGGTTTGACCCACTCCAGATTATCGCCATCGTTTAATTTAATGGCGATCAAACCGTTTTGGCGGATGGTTTCAAATTCTTCAATAGCGGTTTTCTTTACTGTGCCTTTACCGGTAACAAAGAATAAAAATTTGTAGGCATCTGATTCACTGAACGACAAATAAGAGGAGACTAATTCGCCTGGCGCCAAATTTAAGAAGTTAACCAAAGCCTGACCTTTGGCCGTACGCGCGGCCTCGGGAATATCGTAAGCTTTGATTTTGAAAACTCGGCCGCGATTGGTAAAGAACAAAATATCACGATGAGTGGTGGTAGAAAACATTTGTTCGACTTCGTCTTCTTCTTTGGTGGTTAAACCCATAACCCCCTTGCCGCCGCGAGTTTGAGTTTTAAACGTATCTGGTGGAACGCGTTTGATGTAGCCGCCGCGAGTAATCATAACCACGGTTGGCACGTCGGGGATCAAATCCTCCATGGAGAAAGCTTTAATTCCCTGTTTAATAACTTCGGTTTTGCGAGCGTCACCGTATTTGTCTTTGATTTCTTGGACCTCGGTTTTAACCAAAGCTCGCAATTTTTTTTCTGACTTTAAAATTGATTCTAATTCGGCAATTAACTTTTGCTTTTCTTCCCATTCTTGTTCGATTTTTAAACGCTCGAGGTTAGCCAACTGTTGCAAGCGCATTTCCAAAATGGCCGTGGCCTGAAGTTCGGAAAGTTTGAACTTCTTCATGAGGTTTACCCGGGCCTCGTCTTTGTCTTTTGATTTTTTGATGGTTTCGATGACTTTATCGATTTGCAATAAAGCGATGCGCAAGCCCTCTAAAATATGAGCTCGATCTTGAGCTCGTTTAAGTTCAAACTGGGTGCGCCGACGAACCACGGTAAAACGATGTTTTAAAAATTCTTCGAGAACCGATTTTAAATTTAAAATGCGTGGCTGAATACCGTTATCAATCAAAGCCAACATGTTAACATGAAAAGTTTCTTGCAACTGCGTAAGCTGATACAAACGATTCAAAACTTTTTTGGGGTAAGCGTCTTTTTTGAGTTCGATAATAATACGCACGCCGTCACTTGTGGATTCGTCCCAAAGATCGCGGATGCCTTCGATTTTTTTGTCACGAACAGCATCGGCGATTCTTTCGAGCAAGGTGGCTTTGTTAACCTGAAAAGGAATTTCGTGGACAATAATTCGGAAATTGCCTTTTTTGTCTTCGGCGATTTCGGTTTTGGCGCGAGTTAAAATGCGCCCCTTACCGGTGGCATAAGCTTGTTTAATTTCGTTCCAATCGTAAATAATTCCACCGGTAGGAAAATCCGGACCTTTGACAAATTCCAACAAATCATCGATTGAGGCTTCGGGGTTTTCGATTAAATGAATGGTGGCCGCGCAGACCTCGGTTAAATTGTGTGGTGGAATGTTGGTGGCCATACCAACAGCAATACCCAAAGTACCGTTAACCAAAAGATTAGGAACTCTGGCCGGCAAAACCGTGGGCTCTTTGTGAGTGCCGTCAAAAGTTGGACGAAAGTCCACAGTGTCTTTATCTATATCAATCAGCATTTCTTCGGCCAACGGTCGAAGTTTGGATTCGGTATAACGATAAGCCGCCGCAGAGTCACCATCGAGCGATCCGAAGTTACCCTGGCCATTAACCATGGGATAACGAAGTTTAAAATCCTGAGCCATGTGCACCAAAGAATCATAAACTGCCAAGTCGCCGTGCGGGTGATATTTACCGAGCACTTCTCCAACCACAGTGGCACATTTCTTAAAACGAGAATTGGCCCGCAAGCCGACTTGCCACATGGAATACAAAATTCGGCGATGCACCGGTTTAAAACCATCACGAACATCGGGCAAGGCTCGGCTAACAATAACCGACATGGCGTAATCCAAATACGCGTCACTCATCTCATGACTAATATCACGCGGTTCAATTCGACCAGCTAAAGCTTCGTCGCTTAAGGCTAAAACCTCGACGCCACCTTCGACTTGGGGCTGATGTTTTTTAGTTTTTTTGAGTTTTTTCATAAATCTTAAGGATGAAAATTATGGCTGGTTTGCTGATTCTTGATTTTGAATTTCTTCTTTCACCAACTCGCCGAGTAACTTCTCTGCCGCTTCGCGCGCCTCGGCTTCTTGACGAATTTCGTTGGCTGTATCGACAATGGAGTTACCAATTTGACTGGTGGGTTCTTGAATATTTTCTTTAAAATCACCAGTGATGTCTTGAACGCTGTTTTTTACAGCATCGATTTTTTCAAAATTAACGATGGAAAAATTAAAACTTTGCCACTGATCGCGAAAAGAAAAAAACCAACCCAGAAAAACCAGTCCAATGGTGATCACCGAAGCTGACACAAACAGAAAAAAAGTTTTTTGATCTGATTTTTTAACGGCCATAAAATTAGGCGCGTTCGAGTATCATAACCAACATGTCTTCTTCGGGTAAATCGCGTTTGGTTAGTTTAAATTTATTGGTTGATTCGCGATGACAAACACCCAAAGCCTTACAAAAATCATCGACAGAATTTAAAGTTTCTTTTAAGCCCTCGACCGCGTGAACCATAGGCATAACAATCCGCGGCTCGATTTGCTCGATAACTTGGCTGGCTAATTTAGGCGAAAGTACCCGCCCGCCACCAACCGGAATCATTAAAACGTCGATGGTACCTAATTCTTCGAGCTCGTTATTCGTCAACGCACGATTCAGCGCACCCAAGTGCGCCAAGTGCACACCCTCGACTTCAAACCGAAAAATTCGATGATCGGCTAAACCTTTTTCTTCGAGCGGCACGTGGATTGAATAGACAAAAACTCCTTTAACCTCATACTCGCCGGGCTTGGAAACCACAAACGGTTTGCCTTGAATAGCCTCGGAGTTATTAGCGTCTTTGGTATTGTGACTAACTGCCACTAAATCCGCAGCTAAAGTACGCGGAAGTTTGAGACCGGTTTCATTGTCATATGGATCGGTAATCAGAGTTACTTCGTCAGCTGGAGTTTTGGAATTTATTTCAAAACAGGAAAGGCCGTGCCAGGAGATGTTCATATGTTACGAATTGTGACACGAATCAACGAATATTTTTGGCGTTGATCGGATAAATTACGCGATTAGTATAGCACATCGGATTGGTTTGGACAAGCGAAAAAAATGGATCTCTAACTCCTCTGCGGTGCGCAGTAATTCATTCCCCAAAGGTTGGTTCGTGAGATGAAATGCAAACGAAAAAGCCGGTCTGCACGTACGCAGTACCCGGCTTTGTGGAGGTGAGTGGCCTAGACGGCCAACTCGGCGATGGCCGCGCGGCGGGCGCGGACGGAGCGGGTGAAGAGGATCGCTTCATGCGTCCGCTTCGAATCCCCCCTTCGGCCGAAGGTTCGACGAACCTCGTAGTTCTGACGCTCTCGATCGGCCTTCACGGACGGCGCGCGTCCGAGTTCGGCCTCGAGTTCGTGTTCGGGCTCGAAGTCCGAGGCTGAGTAGCGCTCCGGCTCGCCAAGGCCACTGATCTCATCACCGGCCTCCTCGAGCTCGCGCCGATACTCACGCTCGTAGGCGTCGGCCTCGATCCGTTCCTCCGTGGAGAACTCGTGGTCTCCAAGCAGCTCGGCGGCCTCGTCGGACCATTCCGGCTTGTTGAGCCAGGACGGGGCGACGCGGCGGGCGCGGCGCATGCGGCTCACCAGCTTCTTGTGGTGGCGGCGCGCCTCGGTGTCCTGCTTGGAAAAGCACTTGCTGTTGTGCTTCTTGTGCCTCCCCGGCAGGACGGTCGGCCGGTCGTGGAAGGTGTCGGCGTCGTCGAGACGGGAGTCGACCCAGTCTTTCTGGTCACCCGAGCTCGTCGTATCGACGAAACCGAAAGACCGGACCGCGGAATTGGTCCCGTCCTCGAACAGACGGACGAAGAGGACCGGCTTGCCGTCGAACGTGTCGTCGTCCTCGTGGGCGAGGAATATATCCTCGGGCGAGGGGGCGAAGTCGGTGTCGCTGACGACCATCTCACCGCTCACCTCGTCCACGGGGACGGAGTTGAGCCAGCGACCGTCGAGGTCGCGGCGGGTGATGTCGGCAGCGCGGACGCGCTCGGTGGCCGGGGTGGCCGGCTCGCCATCCTCGCAGTCCGCGGCCTTGGCGCTCACGTAGCGCCCGGTCACGGGGTCGCGGGGCTGGGCGCGGCGGCGGCAGGAATCGGCTTCCTGCGCGGTCGCGGCCAAATTGGCGGCGGCGCTGTCAGCGGCCTGGGACCGGCGACAGACGAACTGGCCCTCCGTCACGGTGGCGGTGGGGGTCTGGGTGGTGCCGTATCCGGCCGACTCGACGTTTTCGTATTCGAACATTTTTTGACTCCGTTTGAGACAAGGCAGTGCCTTGTCTCTACGTTGGGGTTGGGGGGGGCGGACTCGGGGGGGGGGTGTTCCGACGGGTTTTGGGCCTGTCTAAAACAGGAAATAATATCATATTTTTGGGGTTTTGTCAATGGTCGGGGGCTGGGGTTAGCGAAAAAAACAGGCTGGTGGCCTGTTTTTGAATTGGTGATTTTTTTATTTTTACGGTTTACGAGACGTGGGGCAAATGTTTATTTGCCCCTACCACGGTTATGACGACGATTCGTCGTCGCCGAAAACGCCGTGCCAATATTCGATCTCTTTCTTAACTGTTTCCAACTTCGGATCGGGCATGGTAATGAGCCAGCCTTCTTCGAAAGCTTCGGCTTTGCTTAAAATTTCGCCTTTGGATTTTTCTTCATGGCTGGCCAAGACGCGCAAAATGTCGATTTGTTTTTGGATTTCGTCGCGCTCGGCTTCGTATTTTTTTACCAACTCATTGTATTTTTCGGGATCGGCTTCACTTTGTTTTTTTAATTCTTCAACAACATGTTCTTCGGCATCCATAAAACCATCTTCAATCTGATAGCGCTCTTCGGCCGAAAATTTTTCTTCGAACATTTGACTACGAGTAATTTCTTCGATATTGGCGCCACTCGATAAAATTTCTTCGAGCTTAATTTTGACGGTTTCGTCAACATGTTCCAAAACCAACTCTTTAACTTTATCCAAACGAGTTTGGTTAGTGAGCTCCAAAAACGCCTGCCGATGTGGATACTCAGCCCGACCGGTTTTGGCTAAAGCTTTGGCAATGCGTTCCTCGTCGGCATTAGGATCAGCCAAAAGCGTGTCGTGCATTTTTTGGGCCTCATCTTTAATCTCGACTGGCACGGTTGGAACCAAATGATTGATGGCGTATTGATATTCTTGAAGAAAGAATTCGTGGGGGTGAGGCATAGGTGAAGAGAGGTTAAGGGTGGTTAAGAGGGGATGTTTTTAGTTTATATTATTTTGAAGGGTTTAGGAAGTTGAGGCTCCTGAATCCCAATCTTTTTATTTAAAGAAAAGAAAAACCCAATCGCATTTCTCCCTCCCTTAACCGCCCTTAACCCCTCCCACCCTAACCCTCCCCCACAAAAAAAAGACCCGAAGTTTTCGAGTCTAACGAAGAAGGTCAACAAGCGGTTGAAGAGTTCCGCCAGTGACGAGAACGGCGTCCAGATCGTTCCAAACGCCTTCGGTCAAGGCCGCGGTACGGCGGACAATACGCTCGGGTATTGAATCGTTGGCAGAAAAAATCAGGACGCTTGTTCCACCCAGGGCGAAGAGTGTGCGGTCGCCGCGCGGTTCGTCACCAAGAATCAAAGACCGCTCGGTTAACAAACCAAGAAGCTCGCAACGATCCAAAGCTTTGATACCTTTGGTGGCCTCGGCGACGATTGTTCCCAGATCAACCCCGGAACAACAACCATCGCGCCAGGCAAACTCGGCCGCGGCCACCAAAACCCTGTTCTTGCGAAAGTTGGCGGCCAACTGAATCATCACAGCACGAATGATTACATCGTGATAACCGAGACTGACCACAACCACACCTTTCCGTCCGGCAAACCAATGCAAAAGTTCTGGTGCGCCCGGATGAAAAGAAACCTGTCTGGCCACAGAAACCAAGTTTTTCAAATTCAGCCGACGAAGCCGTCTGGCTGTGGCCAAAACGAACTGCGCGGTAGTGGACTCATCTAATGTCGGCGTGCCGTACCACCTCGACCGTTGATCCAAGTCGGCCTGAAGATCGTCCGGTGTCATGAGTTTCCGCAAAAACTCCACATGCGCGACGGTTGTCAGAGTATCATCAAAATCAGTGATCAAACCCTCGGCCACCTTGACTCGACTGGCAAACTCGCCAAAAGTCCCTCGTCCAAGGTTCAAGGCCAGAACCGGCCGACCGCTTTCGGCCAAAAAGACCAAATCCGGCAAAGCTCTCTGAAAAAGTTCAAAAGTACTGAACTCGAAGACAGATCCGAACGACATGGTGTTTCTCCGTGCAAAAGGACTGGTTGGAGAGTAGCGTAGTTGGGAAACGGCGGTCAAGGAGGAATAGCGCAAAAAATGTCGGAATTATTAAATGTAAAATGTGGGGACTTTTTATTTCTTTAAGAGAATTCCTCCATCGTTTGACATTTCATAATTCCGACATTTCCACTCCACCCCCTCCTCTTGCCAAAAATCCACCAATACGTTACACTCTCCTCACATTAATTATTAATCCCGTCGGAGTTTGGTTAATGTAGAAAGCGTAGAAATCGTAGAAAACGTAGAAATCGTAGAAATCGTAGAATCGGCCTGTCGGCCTCGTAGAAATCGTAGATCTACGTTTTCTACGTCTTCTACCCTCTACACCTTCTACCCTCTACAACTTCTACAAACCAACTATCTGCCGGAAAACTCTTATGGCCTTCAAAAAGCCCGTAGACGAAAATAGTGAATTAGGTAAACTGCTCGCCGATGGCGGGTTTTTAAAGATCCCCAAGGTTAGCGATGTGGTGCGCGGCAAAGTCTTGTCGGTTAGCCGTCGCGAGGTTCGATTAGATGTCGAGGGTATGACCTCTGGTGTTATCCGCGGCCGCGAACTTTTTGCCGAATCGGCGTTTTACGACAACCTAAAGCCGGGTGACGAAGTCGAAGCCACAGTCATCGAACTCGAAAACGAAAACGGCGACATGGAACTTTCCTTCCGCTCCGCCGGCCAACAAAAAGCTTGGGATGAATTACGTCGTCTTTTCACCACCAGCGAAATTATTCCGGCCAAAGTGGTCGAAGCCAACAAAGGCGGCTTGCTTATGCAAGTTGGTCACGTTACTGGTTTCTTGCCGGTCTCCCAACTCTCACCAGAAAATTATCCGCGCGTCTCTGGCGGCGATAAAAACAAAATTTTAGAAAAACTTCGCAGCTTGGTGGGCATGAGCATGGATGTTCGTGTCATCGACGTTAACGAGAACGAAGAAAAATTAATTGTTTCCGAAAAATCAGTTTGGGAAGAACGCCAAAAGGATCTTATCTCGCGCTTCCGCGTGGGCGACAAGATTTCCGGCGAGGTTACGGCCCTGGCCGACTTCGGAGCTTTTGTTCGTTTTGATACCTTGGAAGGTTTGGTGCACATCAGCGAAATCGCCTGGCAACGCATTGACCACCCTCGTGATCTTTTGAAAGTTGGTCAAATTGTCGAGGCTGAAATCATTGGTATCGAAGGCAGTAAGATTTTCTTGTCCATGAAAAAGTTGGTCGATGATCCTTGGAAAAAAATTCAAGAAGATTACAAAATCGGCGACACCGTAAAAGGCCGGGTCTTAAAAATCAACCCTTTTGGTTTCTTTGTCGAACTGACTCCGGAAATCCACGGCTTGGCCCACGTCTCCGAACTTTCTGACGACCCAACTATTGATATCAACACCCTGGGTAAAATTGGCGAAGAAATAGAATTCAAAATTGTCTCTATCGAACCAAAAGAACATCGCTTGGGACTTTCTTTAAAAGCCATGAACGCCAAACCAGAAGAAGTTAAAGAAGAAACCGAGGTCAAAGAAAAAAAATCCAAAAAGACCAAAGAGGAAGCGGTAGAGGCAGTGGAGGTCGCTAAAGAAGTTAAGGTTGAGGAAGTCGAGGAAGAAAAAACCAAAGCCGAGTAAATAAAAAAACAAAAAAAACCGAGCCGTGTACGGCTCGGTTTTTTGTTTTGTATTGACAAAAAGCCAATTTTGTGCTATTTTAGACCGTTGCGAATTATCTATTCGCACACCCTTTTCTGGTCGAAAGACCCCGTTCCGGGCGGTTCCTGGCTACCTCACTCGGCAACGCAAAAGCGTCCGATCGGAGGAACAATGAGTGACCTCAACGACACCAATGGCACCCTGATCTCCTTCCCTGTGCGAGTACGCGAGGTACGCAACTTCAGCGAACGCCGGCGCGCCGATGAAGCCTGGCGAACCAGGCTCAACAGCGACACGGCCACCCGCGAGGACCTGGTCATCTGGGTCCTGACCATCGACAACCCCGAGTATGACGCCATCCCAGGCTCCATGGGCATGGAATGGATCCAGAACCACCCGCAGAAGTTCAAGGAACTCGTCGGCGATGTCGATGACTTCATCCTGGAACTCCTCATCAGGATCGAGGAAGAAGAAGCTAACCCCAAGGACGACACCGTCCAGGAGAACAACATCACCCACCTGGCCTGGTGGTTCTTCAAGAGCTTCACCTGCAGCCGCGAGTTGGTCGAGTTCCTCTCGCCCGGGATGCGCGAGTTCTGGCTCAGCGACATCTACCCGCGCTTCGGTTCCTACGGCAGCGACTGGATCGGGAACTTCCTGTATCTGGGAGTGCGCCGTGAGCTCATCGCTGGCGCAATCATAAAAGAGCTTTTGGCCGGGAAGGTGACCGCATCCTTCCTGCGCTTCGGTTCGGGCCACGACCCCAACGCCGCCCCGATCCACCACGCCCTGTGGTGCTTCGGACTCACTCGCCCGGAAATGGATCGTCTGCGTCCCGAACTCGACCGCGATCCCACAACCGGGTTCCGCGAGATCGAACGACGGTTCGCCGCCGACCAGATCCCGCGCGAGAACGAGTGGTACAGCTTCCGCGGCTTCGCGCCGTGGTGGGTCCTGACCAACGAAGAACTCGTGACCGCGTTCATGTTCTGCGCGGAGCACGAGCCCAACCAGACCATCGCGGTCCTGGACTCCGACCTCCTCCAGAAGCGCCTCGGCCCCGACAAGATCCAAGAGATCTTCCGTCGAGCCCTGCCGCAAGTGACCTCGCTCGCCGATCTCAACATCGAGGACTTCGAGCGAAAGCTGACCTTGGCTGACCTCGAGATGGTCGCCAAACAGTTGACACCGGTTAAGGAACGCTATCTGGAAGAGCCGACCGCTCAGTTCCTCTTCCGGATCGTGTGCGAGCTCCACCCAAGCCTGCGTGGAGACTTCTGGGTCGAGACCGTCGAACAAGTGCTCAAGGAAGCCTCTTCGCCGACGGCCTACAAGGCCTGGCGCAAACTCGGTCTGACCGAAGCGAACATCGAGGCCACCTTGCGCCGCTGGCTCGACCAGGACGGCTACGTCCTCGGTCGCCTCCAGGCAGGCACTGTCCCGTCCGGCAAGCGTGCCGGCCAGCGGCAGTGGTTCGTGGATGTGAACGGCTTCCACTACGTCTGCGACGCCGGCCACCGCTACTACCTCGAGACTGGCGACGAGGTGATCTTCAACCTCGAGCGCGCCCACCGTCTCACCCCGCGGGTGTTCGTTGTCATCATGACCCCGGTCATGAAGGACGACTAGCAGTCGACTCGCTCACGGCCCCGCCGTTTCCGATCAAGGCTCACAAAGCCAAGACGGAAACGACGGGGTCTTCTTTTTTTAATTGTGTTTTCTGCTGACAACGACGTAGTTTTGTATTGACAAAACCCCTCGCCACGCTTAACTTACCGCATTCGCTCCTTCACACGAGGTCTAAATACCCGATCCAACAATTGAAGCTTGCGCCAGGTGCCAATATTGCGAGTTTGGGCGAGAAAGATACACTCAGACAAAGACGATGTTCATCTAGTGGTTGCTGTGATTAGTGGAGACAACTAGTCCTCGGACTGGCTCGGTTTTTTTCGCCTTGATGACGGCAGAATCTTTTTTGTCTCGGCTGCTCGGGCAGACCATTGGCAACACCCAGACACTACCGGCTGTTGTTTCGTAAGTCACGACCCGGAAGTTTTGCGTTGTTTTGGCTTGGGTGATGAAGACCGCTTCCGCCTCGACTTGACTCAGCCTTTCCGCCACTCCCGCTCTTAGATCAACACTCTTTCTTCTGTCTCTTCAGCCGCCGTCGCTTCGCAACGGGGCTTTTTTATTTATTCGAAAAACTGGACGCAAAGAGACAGGGCGGTGCCCTGTCTATACGAACGGTCTGGTACGATTTTTTTATTGATTTTTGGGGATGAATTGGTTGGGGGCAAAAGTGATTTGCCTCTACTTGATTTTTCTGACTAATCTTGTATAATTCTGACGTTATGAAACCATTATCAAAAAACTTCATCCTCTTTATTTTGGTCCTCTTAGTTGTTGGGGCAATTTTTTCTACTTATAATTTAAAAGACGATAAACCAGTAGAAATTGGTCTTAACACCATGATCGAACAGGTCAACCAAGGCCAAGTAAAAAACCTCACCGTTTCCGGAGGCGATATTGACATCGAATTACTCGATGGCACAAAAGAAACCACCAAAAAAGAAACCTCACAATCTTTGTCTGAATTGTTTACTGATTACGAGGTCGACCAAAAAGCCGTGGCCGCGGTTAATATTTCAATCAAAGAAGAAAGCAGTAAGGGTTTATTTTGGAGCGTGATTATACCAACCCTTCTGCCAATTATTTTTATTGCGATTTTATTTTTCTTTATTGTTCGTCAACTGCAGGGTGCCAACAACAAAGCCATGATGTTTGGCCAAGCCGGCGCCAAAGAATTTTCCAAGGACGCCAAAAACAAAGTCACTTTCAAAGACGTGGCCGGCGCCCGCGAAGCCAAAGAAGAATTATTAGAAGAAGTTGATTTCTTAAAAAATCCAAAAAAGTTTATCGAGGTCGGCGCCAAAATTCCTAAAGGTGTTTTATTAATGGGCTCGCCAGGCACCGGTAAAACTTTAATGGCTCGGGCCGTAGCTGGCGAGGCCGAGGTTCCCTTCTATCACATTAGTGGTTCAGAGTTCGTAGAAATGTTTGTTGGTGTCGGCGCCTCTCGAGTACGCGACTTGTTTGCTAAAGCCAAAAAAAATGCGCCTTGCATTATTTTCATCGACGAAATCGACGCCGTTGGCCGCCAACGCGGCGCTGGTCTTGGTGGCAGTCACGACGAACGCGAACAAACCTTAAACCAAATCTTGGTCGAAATGGATGGCTTTGAACCAAATCTCGGAGTCATTGTTATCGCCGCCACCAACCGTCCCGATGTTCTGGATCCGGCCTTGCTCCGCCCAGGCCGTTTTGATCGCCGAGTAATTCTTGATCTGCCAGATATTAGTGAGCGCGAAGAAATCTTAAAAATTCATGCCCAAGGCAAACCTTTTGAAAATGATGTTAATCTACGCCGCTTGGCCGAACGAACCCCGGGCTTTTCCGGTGCCGATCTTTCCAATCTTTTAAACGAAGCGGCTATTCGTGCCGCTCGTCATGATCAAAAAACCATTTCCTTGGCCGACACTTTAGAATCAATCGAAAAAGTCATGATTGGCCCGGAACGAAAATCTCATATCTTGTTACCAAAAGAACGCGAAATCACCGCTTATCACGAAGCTGGACACGCTGTGGTCGCCCACCTTTTGCCGCACGCCGATCCGGTTCACAAAATCTCTATCATTAGCCGCGGTCGCGCCGCCGGTTACACTCTTAAACTCCCAACCGAAGATAAAAAAATGCACAACAAGTCGGAATTCTTAGACGACATCGCGGTTTTCCTGGCCGGCCACTTAACCGAACAAGAAATTTTTGGCGACGTGACCACCGGCTCTTCCGACGATTTACGTCGAGCCACAGCCTTGGCTCGCGAACTTGTTGTTTCCTACGGCATGAGTGAACTTGGCACTCGCACCTTTGGCGACAAAGACGAAATGGTCTTCCTCGGCCGCGAAATTCACGAGGCCCGCGACTACTCCGAAAAAACCGCCCAAGAAATCGACGAAGAAATAAATCGCATCATTACTCGCGCTCGCGAGGTGGCTTGTGGTATTATTAAACAAGAACGCAGCAAACTCAATCTTGTTGCCAAAACTCTTCTAGAAAAAGAAAATATCGAGAAAGACGAGTTTGAAAAATTAATGTCGTAATTAAGGGCGGTAAGTAAAACAGGTGATTAAAAAATCTCCTTAATATTTACTACATATTACCAACTAAACCCAAAGGAGGACTATGAAACCAAATTCCGTCTACGGACAAATTTTTGTTCAGGCTCTTAAAAAAACTTGGCATCACAAACGTTTGTGGTTAATCGGTATCCCGGCTTCGTTCATGGCCTCCGGTGGATTGTTCGAAGCGATTTCCGGAAACTGGCAAACCGCATTAAACGGTCGTGTTTTGATTGAGCAAACTATTAATGGCGCCTTGCCCGGTTATCAGTGGTTTGTCACTTATCAACGCTATTTGGGCGACCTCACACCGGTTCACCAATACAGTATTTTAATATTTTTGTGTTTGGCCATAGTGGCTGGAATTTTAATTGGCGCGATATCTCAAGGGGCTTTATTTTCCGGCGCTCTAGAAAAACAAACCGTCGGCTTTGTTCAACTTTTTAAAAAAGGTTATTGTTTTTTTGGACGAGTTCTGGGCCTGGATATTTTGGCCAAGTTGGCCTTGGCCGGACTCTTCTTAATTACCGTGGCGCCGGTAGCCTTTCTTAATCCACTACCCTACTCTTGGTACAAATATCCACCTGTTATTTCTTTGGTCGTTTTTTTAATCGGCGCAATTTTTATCACTGCTATCCAAATGCTGGCTCTTTCCGGTGTTGTCCGTAAACACCTTAATGTTCGTGGGGCCTTGGCTGAAGCTTGGGATATTTTCCGTTTTCATATTTTGACCACTATAGAAATCGGAGTTTTGTTATTTTTATCTTCGGTTGTCGCGGCTTTAATCTTATTAGTATCTTTGCTGGTTGCCGCTATTCCTCTAACCTTTTTATTCGTCCTAGCCACATTCTTAACCGCGCCAATTTTTTACGTCTTGGCCATTTTTATTTCTTTTGCCGTGGTTATAGCCTTGATGTTGTTAATTTCGGGTTGGCTGACGGCTTTTCAGTACACAGTTTGGTCAATGTATTTTGAGGAAGCTGACAGGTTTGGAGTTGTTTCGAAGATTAGAAAGTGGTTAAGGTTTTAAAGTAAAAACCACCGGCAAAAATTTTTGCCGGTGGTTTTTTTGTTGGAAAATTTTTAGTACAAGACAGAAGCTTTGCTTGTTTAAGATTTGCAAGTGCTTCGTCAAAAACCTTCTTGTCCTCATCACTGCCGGTTTCTTGAAACCTGTTTTTGGCTGTCTCAAGACTAACCAGGCTGGTTTGCCAGGTTTGGTATTTGGGGGTCAAGATGGGGCAGAGGGGGAGGGACATGTTGGGGTGGTGTTAGTATAAAACTTCAGCTTGAGGATGTTTTTTCTTAAAGGCATTGAGTTTTTTTATGACTTCGGGGTCTTCAGCGGCTTTAGTTTTTTGAATATTAATAGATGTTAGAGAATCTGGAAGTTCGGGGAGACTGATAAATTTGGGGTTGTTGTGACAAGAAAGAATTTGCAGCGAACTCGAAAGTTCGGGGAGGCTGATGAAGTTTGGGTTGTAGCTACAATTAAGTCTTTGCAGTGAACTCGGAA
>DOJV01000012.1:0-1953 GCA_003511125.1 Candidatus Uhrbacteria bacterium | reverse complement strand
CTGGTGAGGTTGGGGTTGTTGTGACAAGAAAGAATTTGCAGCGAACTCGGAAGTTCGGGGAGGCTGGTGAGGTTGGGGTTGTAGCTACAATTAAGTCTTTGCAGTGAACTCGGAAATTCTGGGAGGTTGGTGAGGTTGGGGTTGTTGGAACAATAAAGTATTTGTAACTCTTTAAAACCACCAACAAGATTAATGGCTTCTTGAATTCTTGTTGATTGATTAGTTGATTGATTATAAGTAACGGTCAAAGAAACAATTCGACCGTCTGGTGAAACATTGAATTCATAAATATTCTCTCCTCCACCAACCACCAACAATTCATTCATAGTCCGCAAAATCATCGCTTCAACAGCAATGACTTCTTGCCCTTCAAAATCTTGTTTGGTGTAGGCGTCTTTCAAATACTCTTGCTTTGCTTGTTTGAGCTCGGCAAGTGCTTCGTCAAAAACCTTCTTGTCCTCATCACTGCCGGTTTCTTGAAACCTGTTTTTGGCTGTCTCAAGACTAACCAGGCTGGTTTGCCAGGTTTGGTATTTGAGGGTCAAGATGGGGCAGAGGGGGAGGGACATAACTATTCTCTACTTGCTTGTTTGAGCAAAGCGGCAAACAAAACGCTAATCATAACCTCTTTTAATTTTTCAATTGAAGTTAACTGTTGACCGTGTTCTCCCCACACTATACCAAAAGCTCCGGACTCAGAGAGAATTTCTGGTTCCGCGGCAGTATCAACTTCTTGTGATCGAGGAACCCTAGGAGTATCAGAGGATAACAATCCGGGAATCCTAATACCGCAAGCATGAGCTCCGGGATTACTTCTAATACTTTTAACAATAGCCGCCGATTCAGAAGCTGTTGTTGTTTCGCCATCAGTGACTTCAATAACCACGGCCACCGAATCTTTCGCGGCCATTTGATCTTGCTTGTCCGGACGATCCAAATCCCGCAAAACTTCTTGCAAAGACTCACTATCACGAGTACCACCCAAAGATTTTTTTCCAATATCCATGATTGAATGCCAAAGACGATTATCAATTTCCGCCTGATCTTCGGTTTCTAAAAAACCTTGATTTTCTTCGTTTGGAGAACGCAGCAACAAATCTTCGGACCGATCGCCAAAACCCAAAACCCTAAGATTTAATCTGATAATTTCAGTAGTCGGATCATCGGCCTGTAAACGAGAATTTTGTTGATATTGTAAAAGACTTTTGGCCAAACAATAAACCGCTTCCTGGGTGGCTCGCCGTTTTTGGGCGTCCATACTTCCGGACAAGTCAACGACCAAAAATAATTCGATCTGTTTTGGCCGGGTTGATTCTTTGGCTTGTTCAATTAAACGGCGAGAAAAAATTCTAAGTTGGTCGGGATTTACTAAAAAATTTGGCAACTGACGAACGAACTCCGAAACTTCAAGATTTTGCCCACTGCGATGACCGGATTCTAAAACCACTTCAGTGTCACGAACCGTTTGCAAAAAAACACCCCATAAATCCATTAGCTGCCAATAAACTGTATCGGTCTTTTCTTTAATTTCCAACATGGTTTTTATTTCTTGTTTGGAAAATTCATCGGATTTGGAATCAGCAAAACGCTTTTCAGCGTTTTGTTTAGCTCGATCCGAACCGCTTTGACGAGATTTTTTAACAGCTTTGGCTAAACTTTCTTTGTCTCCCGGGCTTAACCCACCGCCAACCTCTGATTTTTTTTGCGGCTGTTTTATGACCCCGGAAGCAATGTCTTGTCGCAAAAATCGTTCAAAAATTGGAATAACCAATCTTTCCAGTCTGGCCAAAAAAACCGACAACGAAAGGTCCGGGTCAAAAAAAGCCTCTCTAACAAAAGTAAAAAAATCCGAATGTCTTTTTCCAAGATAAGTTACCGGCTGTTCCAAAAAGACCTGAACATCCGAATCAACAACCGCCCGAGCGTCGGGGATACCGTTACCTTTTGGGTGCG
>DOJV01000065.1 GCA_003511125.1 Candidatus Uhrbacteria bacterium | reverse complement strand
GAAAGATTGGGTGGCGCGACTTGACGCTTTTTTGAAATTCAACGAACAAGATATTTTAGCCAATGCCGGCAAAATCAGCCGCGAGGTCGCCGAAACTTTGGCTCTCGGCGAATACGAAAAATATCGGGTTGTTCAAGATAAAAATTACATCTCCGATTTTGATCGAGAGGTTAAAAAATTGCTGAAAAGCAAAAAAATAAAGAAATAATATGAGTAAAACCCCCAACTACGACGCCGCCATCAAAAAAATCCTCGACCAACTCGTCCCCGGCGAGCGGGTTTGCGCGCTTACGGGTGAGAAGTGGCTCATGACCGAAGAAGAGATCGGTTGGTACAAAAAGTTTAATGTGCCGCCAATCAAGATTTCGCCGCAAACTCGTTGGTGGGTAACTTCGAGTTGGTTTTTTTCTTTTCAATGGTGGTGGAATAAGCATGCTGAAACAGGTAAACCAATTTTATCTTTTGTTCATCCATCTACCGGCTTGAAAGTTTTGCCAGATAAGGAGTGGTTTGATAAAGATTTTAGTAACCAAGCCAGGGAAATAAATACAGAAGCGTTATTTTTTCCTCAACTTCGCGAATTACAACTTACAGTGCCGATTCGTTCTGAACAAAATAACAAGGAACCCGAGAATAGTATCGCGCGATTTTCTTTTGGTGATATTAACGGATTTTTTAACATGGGTTGTGCCACCAAAGATTCGTTTTTTAATATAGGATCTTATGACATTGAAGAAACAGCCGAGACTAATGTTTGTACTTCGGTGAAAAATTCTTTTAACATCGGGTATTCACAAAGGATTTATAATTGTAAGTTCGTTCGTTCGGGTTTCGATTGCTTGGACAGCGCTTTTTTATTTGACTGTCGTGATTGTCAGTATTGTTTTGGCGCGACTAATAAACGACACGCTAAATACATCTTTTTTAATCAACAACTTACTAAAGAAGAATATGAAAGTCGTGTTAGTATCATTGATTTCAGTCGTCGGTCAATAATTGATGAGTATTTTAAAAAATTTGTTGACCTGATGAATAATCAAACGGTCTGGCCGGAAAACTTTAACGATCAAGCAGAAAATTCCAGTGGAGAATTTTTAACAAAGGTTAGCAATAATAAATTTGGTTTTGGTAACGCTAGCGCAGCCCGTGATTTATTTTGGGTCAATTATGCTAGCGGCGATTGTTTTGATTCGGCTTTTTGCTCCGGTCTTTTTGACTCTAACGATTGTGTTTTTTGTACTAATACTCTCAAGTCAAAAAACATAAAATTTTCCTATCATTGCAGTACCTCACAGAATCTTGAGTATTGTATTGATTGTTATAATTGCGAAAATTGTTTCGGTTGTGTCGGTTTGAATCGGAAAAAATTTCATCTTTTGAATAAAGAATACCCTGAGGTTGATTATTGGCCAAAACTTGATAAACTAAAAACTAAAATGTTGGAGCGTGGAGAATACGGAGAGTTTTTTCCTATGAGCATGGCCACCAGTTATTTTCCTGACTCCGGAGCGGTTTTATATCTAGGCGCTCCAAAAGAACTTGGCCTCAAGCTTGGAGCTTTGGATTTTGAACCAGAGTCAAGTGGGGCAGTGGGTGAAGAATTGTCGGATGTTTCTAAAATGAAGGATACGAGTTTGATTCCAGATAACATCGACGATCTGGACGAAAAACAATGGCTAGGCATTCCTCTTTGGGATTCTAGTTGGAAAAGACGGTTTGCTTTTATCAAACCGGAAATCGATTTTTATCGAAAAAATCGTTTGGGTCCACCACGACGTCATTTTATTGCTCGAATGCAGAGCCTCTTTTTGGAGGCCAATATTGGAAAATTTGAGGACCAAACATGCTATAATTGTCAAAAACAAATTTTAGTGGCACTGAACCCAACTTATAAAAATCGTAAAATCTATTGTCACAATTGCTATCTAAAATATCTCGAAGAAAATAATTAACTAGTCGGAAAGGCTAGAAAGGCGGGAGAGGCTGGAAAGGCTATAAAGGCTTTTGGGTCCCCCCCCAACCCGCTTCCAGCCTCTCAAGCCTCTCCCGCCTCTCAAGCTCAACTCAATATGTCAAAAACCCCAAACTACGACTCCGCCGTCAAAAAAATCCTCGACACCACTCAGCCAGGCGAGCGCACCTGCGCGCTCACAGGCGAGAAGTGGTTTGTGACCGACGAAGAAATCGGTTGGTATAAAAAATTCAATGTTCCACCATCAATCAGAACTCCGCTGACGCGAATGCGCATTCTTGGCGGATTCATGAACGGTTTCCAATGGTGGTGGCACAAGCACGCCGAAACCGACAAACCGATTTTGTCATATGTTCACCCCTCGAGCGGGCTGAAAGTTTTGCCCGATCAAGAGTGGCTTACAAAAGATTTTTCTTCCGAGAGCGTCGATTATAATACAGCCGAACCTTTTTTCGGCCAATTTCGAAAATTGCAAGAAAAAATTCCGCTTAAGGCCGCCAATAATGTCATTGAGCCGGAACATTCCATGGCCCTGGGTTCAAAAGGCGACATAGACAGTTACTTTGTGGCCGATGGTGGAAAAAATCGTGAATGTTTTTTTAGTCTTTTTGCTGCCATGTGCGAACGTTCGACCGAGATTCATAATGTTTTGCAAGCAGTCGATAGCTACCACATTAATGATGCTTTCAATGTCCATCGTTCGCAGTACGCTTCTGATCTGCGTGGGCTTTCCAATTCGGCTTTTGCTTTTATTGCTTCGGATTGCACTGATTGTTTTGGCGCGGCCATTCGCAAGCACAAGAAAAATTTGTGGTTTAATGAACAGTTGAACGAAGAAGAATACAAACAACGCCGAGCGGCCGTTGATTTGGGAAAGCGTTCGGTGGCCGAAGAGTGGAAGAAAAAGTATTACGATTTTCTTGTCAAAGAAATTGTCTGGCCGCAGAATATGAATTGGAATGCCGAAGGTTGCGAGGGGGAGTATTTAGTCGGCGCTCGTGACTCGCGATTTTGTTTTGCGTGCGTTGAGAAGCCGGTTAATCTTTATTATGCCGCTTTCACTGCAATGGAAGTTCGTGACAGTGCTTTTCTCATCGGCGCGAGTGATGCGATTGAGTGTTACTCTTGTTCTTTTGCCGAAAAAAGTTCGGGTTGCCGTTTTTCATATTCGATTATTCGTTGCCAAAATCTTGAATATTGTTTCGAATGTAAAGAGTGCGAGAATTGTTTCGGGTGCGTTGGTCTTCAACGAAAAAAATTTCACATTTTCAATAAACCGTATTCCGAAGAAGAATATTGGAAGCGAGTTGACGATTTAAAGTCGGCCATGCTCGAACGCAGCGAATACGGCGAATTTTTTCCACTCAATTTTTCGCCGGTTTATTTCTTGCAGTCGGCTTCGGCGATGTATTGGCTCTCTGGCGAGACCGAGGCCAAACAACTCGGCGCGTCCATTTACGATCCGGCTTCGGCCGATGCTATCGGTGAAGGGAAGGTCGACACCTCGAAAGCTCGCTCGTCGAGCGAGATTCCAGATGCCATCGATGAGATCGACGACGGTTGGTGTGGTGTGCCGATTCGCGATGAACAACTTGGTCGCTATTTTACTTTTCTGAAACCGGAAATTGCTCTATATAAAAGTTTGCGCATCGCTCCGCCGAATAAACACTTCATTCGCCGCGTCGCCGAGATGATTCAAGAAGCCAACAGCGCGGTTTTTGAGGAAAAAATTTGCGCCAAGTGCGGCAAGAAGATGATCGTTTCGATCAATAGAACCTTTCCAGAAAAAACTGTTTATTGCAATGATTGTTTTAATAAATATTTTGAAGAGGTCTCATAAAGCAATTTATGCCCATTCAACCATTCATTCTCGGCCTAATTCAAGGTCTAACCGAATTCCTACCGATCTCTAGCTCAGGCCATCTCATCTTAATCCCAAAGCTCTTTGGCTGGGCCGAGCAGGGTTTGGCTTTTGACGCGACAATTCACCTCGCCACTCTAGCCGCCGTGATTGTCGCTCTTTGGGTCGATGTTAAAACAATCACACTCGGAGTTTTTAAGCGAAACGAAAATGGCCGGCTCGGTTGGTTGATTCTGACCGCGACCGTGCCGGTTTTAGCGGTAGGTTTTTTCTTTAATGATTGGTTTGAGACAGTTTTTCGTTCGCCATTAGTTGTGGCCGCCTCGCTGGCTTTTTGGGGCGTGATTTTGTGGATCGCCGATGCTTGGACAAAAAAACAAGCCGAAGATCATTTGGAAAAAATTGGCTGGAAGCGAACAGTAATAATTTGTTTATCGCAAATTATTGCTTTTATTCCCGGCACCTCGCGTTCGGGCATTACCATTACCGCCGGACTATTCGGCGGATTAAGCAGAGAAGCCGCGGCGCGTTTTTCTTTTCTTCTAGGCATTCCGGCGATCGCCGCGGCCGGAGGTTATTCGTTGTTAAAAATTATTTACGGCGGCGAATCAGTCGATTGGTTGTCTTTAACCGTCGCTTTTGCAGCGGCCTTTGTTTCAGGTTTTTTTGCCATCAAGTTTCTTCTGAAAATCATGAAAGCTGCGAGTTATAAATGGTTTGCAATTTATAGAATTATTTTAGCCGCGGTGATTTTGTTGTTTTTCTTATAAAAAAACCGGCTCTAGTCGCAGAGCGCGGGAAGATTGACGAGATTGAGAACCAGATCGTGAATCTTTTCAATTCCGAATGGTTTGATGAGAATCTCGAAAAGGCCGATGGGAGTATCGCTGTCGAGCCGTTCGTAGATCTGATCGGAGGTGAAACCGGTCATGATTACGAACGGAGTCGTCAGGTTTTTTCGGCGCAAAAAGTAGAGAAACTCCAGCCCGCTTCTATTGCCCGGCAGGAGCAGGTCAACAAACACCAGATCGAAGGTTAGTGGATCAAAAGCCATGGCTTGTTCAAGGTTTACGGCCGTTTCGACTTCGATCTCGTCTTCAAAATAGGCGTGAATAGCGGCGGTGATGACAGAACGAACACACTGGACATCATCGATCACCAGAACACGAAGACGGTGGGGTGACATTCTCCCTCCTCAGGTTGGCTTTAAAACCTAACTCAAAATACCAGACTTGTCAAGAGTCTTATTTTAAACTAAGCTCATACAGATTTATGAAAAGTAAAGGCAAAGTCTTAGTCGGTTTATCCGGCGGCGTCGATTCGGCTGTCTCCGCGGCTTTGTTGTTGGAGCAAGGATACGAAGTTATCGGCGCTTTCATGAAAAATTGGTCCGATTGCGCTTGGCGCGAAGACCGCCGCGACGCCATGCGCGTGGCCGCTAAACTCGACATTCCGTTTTATACTTTTGATTTTGAAAAAGAATATCGCGCCAAAGTTATTGACTACATGTTTCGCGAGTTCGAAGCCGGTCGGACGCCTAACCCGGATGTCATGTGTAACAAGTTCGTGAAGTTCGATTTATTCGTCCGTGAAGCCGATAAACTTGGTTGCGATTTTATTGCCACCGGTCATTACGCGCGGGTTGAAGAGGAGGTTAAGAGTGGTAAAGAGAGGTTAAGGATTTTGGCCGGTTCAGATTTTGAAAAAGACCAAACCTACTTTCTTTGGGCTATCCCGCCAGAAATTCTGCCTCGAGTTATTTTTCCGATCGGCGACATGATCAAAGCCACCGAGGTTAGAAAAAAAGCCGAGGAACTCGGCCTTCCTGTGGCCAAGAAAAAAGATTCTGTCGGCATTTGTTTTGTCGGCGAAGTCGATATCAAAAATTTTCTTCAAGAAAGAATTCCAAAAAAGCCCGGTGATATCGTTACAAACACCGGCAAAATTGTTGGTACCCACGAAGGTTTACCGTTCTACACCATCGGCCAACGCGAAGGCCTCAACCTTGGCGGCGGCACGCCGTATTATGTCGTCGACAAGAAACCAGAAACCAACGAATTGATTGTCTCCAGTAATTTTGATCAAGCTTTGTTTAAAAAAGAAATGAGCGCGGTGCAGGACAATTGGTTTAAAAAACCGACCGAGTTTCCATACAAATGTCAAGCCCGAATTCGCTATCGTCAACCGCTTGCCGATTGTTCGATTGTTTCGATCTCCGAATCTGGCGCTGAAATTGTCTTCGACGAGCCGCAACGTGCTGTTACTCCCGGCCAGTCAATCGTCTTTTACGACAACGAAGAAATGATCGGCGGTGGAATCATTAAATAATCCATATACAAAACCCGCGCCTTAAACCGGCGCGGGTTTTGCGAACCTAATCAATAATTCCATTAATTTCAAAATCCCAAAAATCCCATTTCAGACACCCACTCGTAAAACTCCACTGCACTCGAACCCTGCCAATCAAAATCAATTTTTGTCAAACCAAATGGTTCTTTTTCTAAAGCCTCGACGCCGCCTTGCGAGACGTTTTTATAATCATCTTTTTGATTGACGAAAACCGTGGTGCCAAACGGAAGATAATCGGTTTTGTCGAGCCAGTCGTAGCGGACGACCGACAGAATCCCAGAGTTTATCGAACCAAAAGAAACCGGAGTCGAGATCAAAAGTTCTTCGGTCTCATTGGAGGTTTTGGCCAGAAGTCGTCCGCGGATAATTTTTATTTCTACCTGAGAAGGCAAGATCTGTTCAATTGAAACATCGGTGCGTTCGTCAAGAACGATCGAGATTCTTTCCCCGATTTTAATGATTGCTCGAGTGGTGTCACTGGTTCGAATAATCTCGCCGCGTTTTAAAGATTCGCCATTAACAGCCGTTCGAGAAACTCCGCTTCTCTCGACCGTCACTGAACCGGAAATTATTTCGACCTGTGCCGGCAAAGCCTCAACATACCCTTCGCCCCCAGCAAACTCAAATCCAAACCGCGCCGCCAGTAAAAGTCCGGTCACGGCAATTAAAAAACTTCCAACCAAAATTTTATTCATAGCCTTTCCATTATACTACACCCCACCCAATCCACAATCCTATCAATCCTCCAAAATTCCACCAATCCCAGTTAAAAAAACGCCCGTCATTAACGACGAGCGGTGAGGGCTCTCCTTGGAATTTCCACGAATTCGGTTTCGGCCGTTGTTGATTCCGGTTTATCCGAATGATCGACGGTGAAAGAGCCGATTCCTTTTCCGGTGAGGCGGAACAGAATCTCTTGCGTGGAATCGGCTCTGTTGATAGCCGAGGCCAGGGCTCGCATCTGTTCGTTGCTGAACGACGGATATCTCACTCGACTGGAGTCGAAAATGGCAGTGGCGCCGTGTTTTTCACAAAACATCAGAACTCTTTCCGCGTCAGGCGGGCAGATGTTCCTGATTTTTTCCAGCCGGCCCGGAGCCAGGAGAAGATCTTCCAGGATTTTCCGACTTCTTTCTCCTTTGGTTCCTAACCTGGCCAGGATGTCGTTTGGTGTTCTGGGGCTGATCTCCTGTGCGAAGTGTAGAATAAGCAGGGCTTGAACAGCCGCACGCAAGCTGCGCGTTTGGAAAGATTCCCAGAGTCTGGGTTTGTCCTCTACTTTGTCAAGAACATGTATGCCAATCACCAAAGCGTCGCCTTCCAGACGACAATAAGCTTTTGTGAGTGTAGAGATGGCTGGTCCGTTTCGACCAGTTAGTCCATGAACTTGTTTCTCCTGCTGTGGACAGCTGTAAATGGTTAGGGTGTAACGATGAAGAACAGCTTCAACAATATCGTCCTGCGGCAACGTTTTTCTCCGTGGGAGTGGAGAGGGGGGAAGGAACAAGAAAGTTTGCAGTCGCAAACGATCGTTAGTATGTCACAAAAAAACTGCTCTGGTCAAGCTTCGCCAATCTGTTAGAATGGTATTGTTATGAAAAGACTTTTGTTTTTATCGATTTTGCTTCTTTTAGTCTTTGGTTTTGGTTGTTCTGATTCAACTACCGAAGATCCAAAAACTCAAGCCGAAGATTTGGATTTTTCGACCGGTTCCACACTTGTCCTAAGACAAACTGTTTTTGGGTTAGGTGGAATCTTTGCCGAAACTTTTTCCGGTGATGGTTTGGCCGAGTATCAAATAACTATCGATTCCTGGTCGTCTGGCAATGCCGCGGCTTTTTCCTGGTCCAGTTCTTCCCAGCAAGAGACCGCGGATTCCTTGACTGCTCGCGAGCTCTACACAGCAACCGATCACCCCATCGGCGACACGACTTCAGAACCAGAAGCGGTTTACGAAACAGTTACACGTTCCGGTAATTATTCGACTGTGGCTTTAGATACCTCGCAAAAGATTTTTCTACCGGCTTACTGGTCCGAAGGCGGCCAAGTCTTTGACGACAACTCGCTCATTTGGCTTTCACAAAAACAATATCAAGAATTGGTCGAGACAAAAGAGACAACTTTGTCGCTTGGTTTGTTTGACGAAAAGCTTTCCTCACTTGTGGCCATTAGCGACAAAGTTCAGAATGCTCTCAATACCTTGCAACAAAAAGCCGAAGTCGCTTCACAGAGTCAAGATATTTACAAACTTATTGCCGAAAACGACTGGCAAAATTTTTCTTTAAAAATTAACGGGGAAGATCAAATCGTTCAATCAATCAAAGCTTCAAATTGGTTTGGCTCATATATAATTTTGGCTAACGAGAACAATCCGTTGATTCTTAAAGTTACACTTAATCCTTTTGCCACCGGCTCACTCGACTTATCTTCGCCACTATCGGCGTTTTTGGGATACGAGCTGACCGAGTTGACAATTAAATAATTTCGTATGAAAAAGAAAATGTTTTTTTGGTTCTTACTGCTTGCCTTGGTCATTGCTGGTGGCATTTGGGCCACACGTTTGTCCGCGCCTATAACTGAAGTTGTTGACGAGGGAGATGTTGCTTTAGCCAATCCGGCCTCGACTTATTGTCTCGAGCAAGGCGGTGATTTGGAAATCGAATCTCGTCCCAATGGCGGTGAGTTTGGTGTTTGTTATTTCATGGACAATCATCAGTGTGAGGAGTGGGCCATGTTTCGCGGCGAGTGTCCGGTCAACGGCCTGAAAGTTACCGGCTATATCACCCCGGCCGGCCGTTTTTGCGCCATCACCGGCGGTGATTATAATATTACGGTTGAAGGCGGTGTCGAGAGCGAGAAAGGGAACTGTACTTTGCCGAGCGGCGAGGTTTGCGGGGCTGATGAGTTTTGGGTAGGGAGTTGTCCCAAGGGTTAATCAAGAATAAAATAAAAAAAACGAGACCTCCGAGTGCGGGGGTCTCTTTTCGATTGGCGATCACGAAGATCGCTAGGCGGCCGTGGCCAGGGCTGCGGCGTAGTTGTAGATCCTGCGAGCGTCGGCGCGGTGCTTCCGGGGAACCGGTCCGCCTTCGCCAACAGTGTGACCGTTCGTTCGCTCCAGGAAGATCATTGGATGACCGCGGACCAGACAGAGGCTGATCGTGCAGTTCCCGACCTTGATCTCCAGGCCGTAGCCGTCTTGCGGGTCGAAGTTGAAGGTAGCGTTGGGAACATTCTGCTGCCTGACAGCGGCCCAGAAGTTCTCGCAGTCGTCCGAAAGGCGGTGGATGTCTTGGACGACGACATGGAGTTCTTCTTGATTCACAGTCATGGTGATTTCCTTGTGGTGGAGGACAAGTGAATATACAAATTTTTCGTTGTTTTGTCAAGAATAAAAAATTACCCGCTTGCTTTGCGTTTCGCTAAGCTGCGGGTTTAGATCTTATTGAACGGAGTCGAGAGTTTATTTGTAAGGAGCGACAGTTGGCGGGTCGATCGAGTCGTTGGTGACTTTTTCGGCCCGGAGTTTGGTCAGGGTATCGTTTAGAAGTTCCCAGGCCGTCAGTTGACGAGTGCGGTCGATTGCCTTTGGTTGCGAGGTGTTTTTGTCGAAGATGTCGATTGCGATGAAGCCGCACGGTTGATGGAGTCGGATGCCATAACGTCCTCGTCGGATGACAAAACCATTGGCTTCAAGTTCTATTTCGATCTCTTCAGGCAATTGGAGTAGGTTGTGCCAAAAAGCGTCGTGTTTTTCCGGGTCATCGATTTGACGCAAGTGTTGGAAAATTGCCAGGAGTTCGGTTTGAGTCACAAAGACCTCGCTTTTTTGTTCAGGTGTTTAAGTTGTTCGTTTTTGAAAAATATCGAAATGAACATTTTAAACACTTGAATTTTGTAATTTTACCCTGCCAACCTTTCCACCCAATGCGAATCAATTTCAACATTCAAGTCCAAAAAAACCGGGGCGTTCATAACGGCTTGGAGTTCGCGGCGAGCTGATTGGCCGATTTCTTTTACGCCGTGACCTTTTGAGCCGATAATCATGCGTTGATAGCGATCGTCAGAAGTTAAAATGCGCGCGGCAATATAAACCATGCCATTTTCGCGGCGAGTAACTTCATCGACTGTCACTTGAACACTGTAAGGAACCTCTTGTCGTAAACGCAAAAAAAGTTTTTCGCGAATTAGTTCGCCAATCCATTCTTCGTTCGGCATGTTGGAGAGTTGACCAATTGGATAATAAGGCTCGCCCTCGGGCAGAAAATCAAAAATTGTTTGTTTAAGTAAATTTAGGTTGGTGTTATTAAGAGCGGAAAGTTCAATGGTTTTATCAAAGCGCGGGGACAAGGCTCGCATGCTTTCTAAAAACGGTAGGTTGCGAAGATCCATTTTGTTGATCACCAAAATTTTAGGTTGTTTAAGATTGTCAAGTAAACTAAGAGCATATTTTTCTTCTGAACCAATAGCTCTGGTGGGGTCGACGACATAAACAACGGCATCGATATCGCGCAAAGAGTTTCTAACAAAGCGCAACAAAACCTTGGACAGCGCGTCTCGGGACTCTTTAAAAATCCCCGGCGTGTCCACAAAAACAATCTGACCAGCCGGGGCCGAAAGAATGCCGTGCACCGGTTTGCGGGTAGTCTGGGCTTTGGGTGTAGTGATGGCAATTTTGCTGCCAATTAAAGCATTAAGCAAAGTTGATTTGCCCACATTACTGCGGCCAATCAAGACAGCAAAGCCGGATTTTTTCGGTTGATCGAATTTTTTTGTCATATGTCGGATATACCAGGCAGTTGCTTTGGCGCGATTAAAGGGTTGCCGAGGCATTTGCCTGGTACATAAGACCATATTTTAGCGAAAAAGACAAGTTTTTGACTTTAAAAAATTCGATTTTACAAATTAGGTTTTTGTGTTAAGGTTATTTTAGAGCTCTAAAACAGGAGGGTTTTATCATGTTCTTTCTTACCAAATTTTGGTCCTCGCTTCGAGGTTGGTTTTCTGTCAAAACACCGACTATCAAGGTAGATCCGGGTTCTTTGGAGGGGAATGATTCGCCACCAGTTCAGACGATTTTGCAGCCGGCAACACCAAAGAAGGCCAGATTTTCTTTGAGTCGACAAGAACTCGAAGGAGTCCGTCGGCTTCAAAAGCGTCACAATTCACCTTCTGAGGCAACTGTCATCAAAGTGGCTATTTCTCGTTTTGGGAGTCGGCTTGGGGAATTTGAGGATCTTCGTGGAACTATAAAGGTACCGCCGCCGATACCGAAAGAGGAAGGCATGCACTTTACCATCGGTGATAAGGCTGAATCTAAGCTTAGAGTCCTCTGTGGTCGAGTGGGGATTTCCGATGAAAATATGGTCATGAGAATCGCCGTGCGCGATCTTTTGACCTCAAAAGGTATTAAGTTCTAGTTTCTGGTCACGTCTTTTGACGGTAATACATACCGTCTTTTTTTTTGTCTTTTTAATTTTTGTGTGTTAATTTGTTTTTGGAGGTGCTTTTATGGTTCTTTTTATCTACGTTTCCTGTCTTATTTCAGTAGCACATGCCGGTCTCGGCGAGGTTCTATCGAGCGAGACTTTTCAGGGAATACTTTTCTACACCTTGTGGATAGGAATCCTGGGTTACTATGTCTTCCAGTGGTTTCGACCAAATTCCAGAAGAAGCTTGTTTATTATTCCTCCCGAGCGTCGGAAGGAATTTGACGCCGCCGCAGAGGAGGTTGGAATGCCTCTGGAAACATTCATGTGTTTCGCTATCGAGAATTACATGGAAAGACGGCGATTAGAAATTTCTGGGCGCGGAAGATTTCCCGCCTCGCCTTCGTCGGCGAAATTTGAAAAGAAGTCAGGGTTTATCTTTTCCTTGAGTGAGGAATACTTCCGTCTTATGACTCAGTTAGTTTTTCGTCTCCCTGTCAAGGGTCCGAGGGATGTGGTCAGGGAAGCTCTTCGTCGACTAAATGCTAGTTTGGAGGAAGTGGACCATAGCAACATAGCTTTCCTGAGTCCGGCTATAAATCAATATCGGAACTTCGGTTCGAAAAGAAAAAGATGTTTTATTGATTTTGTCTTGTCAGAAAGCGAATCTCTCGAAAAGTACCGGAAGATTCTTGGATTGAGGACACAAGACGAAGTCATTGTCGAGGCCCTTTACCGCCTTGATGAGGAGACTAGGGAGGAATTGGTTCGACAAGACTAAGATCAGGACTAAAGTTCAAGACGGCCCCTCTCGGGTCGCCTTTTTTATCTGATTTTACGCAATAGACGCGAATAAAGCCGATCGTTCTTATTCGCGTCCATTTCTTGACTTTTTTCAAGTTTTCCGTCAACCTAAAATCATCGGCACGACTTTCCGTGCTTGATGATCCTTCTCTGCGAGGTGATCTGTGGAACAACCTTGGGTAATTTTTCTACTCTGTATTTCTGCCGGCCTCGTCGTTTCGTTTCTCTTAGGGATAGTCAATGTGTTAGACAGGTGGCTAGCAGCTGTGATCTTTGGTCTCTCGTTTCTTGCCGGAGTCGTCGCGGCTGGCCTGAAAATGAACTGCGACCATAGCAACTATGTCCAGACAGTCGAGAACCTGTCTCGATGCCAGCAGACGCTGGATATCCTTCAGGCCTCAATTAACCCTGTTGAGGCCGAGCCGACTCCGAGTGATGATTCCGAAATCTCTCCAACCACCACCAACGGCGCCGACGAGCCATAGATCAAGCCTTGTACAGTCAATGGCCACGGGGTCTATGGCAGTGTCCTGGGTGCCATGTAAGGTGACTCCATGACAAAGAAAACCACAAAACTCGAACGCACACGGCTGCAGCTTGAAGTCGACCCTGTTGAGCTGCAAGGAATCAATGAAGCCACAGAGCTCGGAAGGTTTTCTACCAAAGCGGCAACTATTCGTCAGGCTGTTAATGTCTTTCTTTTCCTCCTGAAAGTTCGTGCCAAGGGTTCCAAGTTCTACATTCAGGAACCCGAGGGTGAAATAACCCAGGTTCATCTTCTTTTTTGACGGCATCTCGCCGTCTTTTTTTATTTCGAAAAAAGGCTAGTTGGTCCGATCGGACCAACTAGCCTACATTTGTTTTTTTCAAACCTTTCCAATATTTTTCGTTTCCAACTCCACCACCACCTCCACATGTGGCGTCTGTGGAAACAAATCGAGAGCTCGGGCTCGGGTGACTTGGTAGTGTTTCAAAAATTCTGGCATTTCTTTTGCTAGGTTGTGATAGCCGCAAGAGATGTAAACAATTTTTGGCGGTAAAACTTCGAGCAGAGTTTCTAAAACTTTTGGATGCAAGCCGGCTCGTGGCGGATCGAGAACAATAGTGTCAAATCCGGCGGCGAGAGTTTTGTCTTTAAAATAATCTTCGATTTTGGCGGCCGTGAAATCGGCCGAGATTTTGTTGAGTTCGGCGTTTATTTTTGCCGCTTCGATGCCGGCTTCATCCATTTCGACACCAATAACCTCGGCTCCGGCTCGAGCAAAAGCCAGCGAGAAAAATCCGGCCCCGCAATACAAGTCGGCGATTTTTTGTCCGGGTTTGGGAGCGACAAATTCCATGACTGTGTTCTGAAGCTCGGCGGCCATCTCTGAGTTGGTCTGAAAAAAACTATTGGGAGCAATGCGATACTTGAGTCCGTTAATTTCCTCGTTGAGCCAAGGTTCGCCTTTGAGCGCGATAATCTCGTCAGCGATCGAGAGGTCTGTTGTCCTTCGACAAATTCCGTGAATAACCGAGGTGGCCAATCCGTCTGCGAATAATTTTACGAATTCATTTTGCCATGATTGTTGTAGGGGCGAATGGCCATTTGCCCCTACAGCGTCCACCCCTGCCGTCACCAACATCACCAATCTTTCGTCCGTATTCTTTCCCTCCCGAATAACCAAAGCTCGAAAAAATCCCGTTTGTTTCTTGTTGTCCCAAAATGGCAAGCCGGAATTTTTTGTCCACTCGCCAACGCGTTTTAAAATTTCATTTGATTCTTCGGACTGCAAAAAACATTTTGGCAAGTCGACCGTTGACCACCATTTGCCGGCTTCTTTGAGTCCGAGTTCACCGCGCCAGCCAAACATGAAGTCCATGCGGTTGCGATAGAAAAAATCCGACGGTCCGGAAATGATTTTTTCGATGCGTATTGGGGGATGGTTGTTTGCTTTTATATCTGTATTCGTGGTTTTTGGAACTTCGGGGAATAGGTGTCGAT
>DOJV01000018.1 GCA_003511125.1 Candidatus Uhrbacteria bacterium | reverse complement strand
CGGATTTTTTTTTGGAAATACGTGGCCCCCTCCTGT
Organism: Candidatus Uhrbacteria bacterium; assembly: GCA_003511125.1. Taxonomy (GTDB): domain Bacteria; phylum Patescibacteriota; class Patescibacteriia; order UBA9934; family GWF2-40-263; genus UBA12403. The sequence goes on along the minus strand of DOJV01000018.1, from coordinate 25,782 downwards.
AGTCCTCCCCCTGGGGGGAGGAGTTCGAATAAACAACGATCCGGTCCCCCTCCTGTAGTCCTCCCCCTGGGGGGAGGAGTTCGAATAAACAACGATCCGGCCCCGTATAAACGCGTTCCTCCCCCCAAGGGGGAGGGCTAAAGCCCGCCACGGGCCAGGGAGGGGGAAATCGCATTTTCCCGTTCAAATCCCAAAAAAAAGACAGCCTTTCAGCTGTCAAAAGAAACTTAACTTACTGTCACGCTCTTTGCCAAATTGCGCGGCCGATCCGGATCGTGTCCGAGGGCGAGGGCCGAGTAGTAGGCTAGGAGTTGAAGTGGAACAGTGGCCAGGAGCGGCGAGGTTAGGTGGTGCGAATTCGGAAACCGTAGAACCAAGTCGGCGAGATCGGTCGGGAGCTTCAGTCTGTTTGGCGCGACTACGACGATGTAGGCGCCGCGAGCCTTGGCTTCTTGAAGGTTGTTCATGGTGGCCGAGGTGTATTCGTCATCGAGGACAATGCCGATGACCGGGAAACCGTTTTCGATGAGAGCGATTGGACCGTGTTTCATTTCGCCGGCGTTGTAGGCTTCGGCGTGGATGTAGGCGACCTCTTTGATCTTTAGGGCGCCTTCGGCGGCGATCCAGTAGGCCGGGCCGCGGCCGAGGAAGTAGCAATTTGGGGAGATGAAGAATCTGGTAGCGAGAGCCAGGAGTTCGCTGTTATTCATTTCGAGGACACAGCGGATTTGGTCGGGGAGTTCGTTCAGGGCACGACCCAAGGCTCGGCCTTGCGAGCGGTTCATTTTTTCGCGTTGACGGCCGAACCAGGCCGTCAGGAGCAAAAGGGCAACGCTTTGGGCCAAGAAGACTTTGGTCGAAGCCACGGCTTTTTCGACGCCGGCGTTTGTGTAGATGCCGCAGCCGGTTTCGCGGGCAATGGCCTTGCCGACGCGGTTGACGATAGAAAAAACCGAGTGTCCGCCGCGTTTGGCTGCTTTCAAGGCCTCCAAGACATCGTAGGTCTCGCCGGACTGGCTGATGGCCAGGAAGGCGGTGCCGGGTGGGAAGAGTCGCGGGCGAGCGTCGCAAGCCGCGATCATTTGGACGGTTTCGAAACCGCCGAATTCCTCGAGCCAGTGGGCGCCGAGTCCGGCCGCGAATGAAGCTGTGCCGCAAGCCACTAGTCGCAGATGTCGACAACCGAGAAGCTCGTCTCGGCGGCCTTCTAGGCCGCCGAGTTTGGCCGTGCCGTCTTCGATTATCAGGCGAGCGCCGAAGTTGGTGGTACGTAGAGCTGTGTCCGGTTGTTCCATGATTTCTTTGAGCATGAAATGCGCAAAAGGAGCCGAGCTGACCTGGTTCATCTCTTCGGCCGTGATGACCGGCAGTTCGCTGCCGGTAAAGCCGTTGGCGCGCACGGTGCGGACGCTGTTTTCTGGGAGCACGTTGAAGCGCTTGGTATGGCGAGTGAAAGCGTCTTCGAGCGAAGCCACAAACATTTCGCCATTGCCAATACCAATGAGGATCGGTGAGCCGTGACGGGCCACTACTAGCTCGTTCGGGAAGCGGGCCGACAAGATCACCAAACCCCAAGTTCCCTTGAGGTGCGAGACAGCCAGTCGGACAGCTTCTTCCAAGGTTTCGTGAGCCTGGAAAGCTTCTTCGATAAGATGAGCAATAAGCTCGGTGTCGGTCTGGCTCGAGAGATGGTGACCGTGTTCTTTAAGTTCGCGACGAAGCTCGTCGTGGTTTTCGATGATACCGTTGTGGATAACAACCAGTCCACCAGTGCAGTCAGCATGAGGGTGGGTGTTTTTCACAGTCACGCCGCCGTGCGTGGCCCAGCGAGTGTGGCCGATAGCCGCCCCGACTTCGTCCATTTCTTGAATTTCTGGACAAAGACGAAGCTCTCCGAGCTTGCCAATCGCTCGGGCTCGCAACATTTGTCCGGCCCGTAAACAAGCCACTCCGGCCGAGTCATAGCCGCGTTCCTCCATGGCCGCGAGGCCCGGAAGAATTACGCTTTGCACACAGTCAGTCCGGTGGCCGATGTAGCCGATGATTCCGCACATATTTTTTACCCCATTTTCGTTGTTATAAAGGGAGTCTTAAAACAACGAAGTGAGTTCCCGAGTTTGTTTTCTCAAGAACTTGCTTCGTCGCTTTTAAAGCGACTTCCACAGAGCGTCAAAAATCATCATCTGCGACGAGGCGATATTTTCGTCGTTGATAATCGCTCCGAAAAGTCGATTATATTCGTCGGCGGAAACATAAGCGGTTTTTTGTCCATAGATGAAAATGTAGGCCGAGGAGCTTTTTTCTTTACTCAGCCATTTGCGCTCGTCGAGGCCGGCGGTTTCGCCGCCCGGGCCGATGGAAATAGCTTTGACCTGGATTTTTGATTGCACTCGGGTTTTGGTGAAATTCGGCCAAGCCTCGGCGATCAACTCGCGCAGTTTTGAAGATGAATAAATGCGATAAGTTTTATTTTTTGTTCGCTCGGTGGTTTTTAAAACATCTTTCAAAATATCTTTGATGCCGTCGCGGCCTTCGTAATAGCGAACCGCTGGGCGATAGGCTGATGAACCGGCCAGGGCCTGAAAGTCCGGGAGCAGGGAATCAAGTTGCAGGCGAGCTTCTTGAATAGCAACTTCGCGGCGGGTGGCCAGTCCACGGAGTTTTTGCGGATCCTCGGCCGTGAAATAGCGGTGTGGTTTGGCTTCGACAAAATTCACAAGGCCGGCTTCGATTAAAATCTTGAGAGCGTCGTAGGTGGTGCCGCGATTGTACCCGGCCACCTCGGACACTCGCCGAAGCGGGGCTGTGCCGAGTTTCAGAACAGCAAGATAAATTTCGAATTCTTTTGGTTTTAGGCCAAGGAGCTCGAGTGTCCGTACTTTTAGATTAATTTCTGTCTTCATATCAGTCAAAATTAATTTTAAAAAATTATTTCTTTCTAAGAAAACAGTACTAGTTTAAGCCAATAAATACAAGAGATAGTTTGTCTGAATTTGTCCGACAATTTCGTCGGTTTTTTTTGGACAAAACAAAGGAAGGGAATTTTGGCTTTGCTAAGCTCTTAATTTTATTTTTTGAAAAATTTTTAGAAAAAAGTTTGCCAGGTTTTTTACCGGAGTTTAAAGTTTAATCAAGAGGAGAATCAATGTTCTTTCGTTCCATGAAGATTTCCGACACTTCGCGAGTCGTCGAACTTTTCCGCCAAGTCGGTCGTTCTGAGTTTCCGGTTCCGTCGAGGTGGTGGTTTGCAACCAGACTGCTTCTTCCGACGTTCCATGTCTTCGTTCTCGAGGACGAAAAACATCAAGTCGTTGGCGCAGCTGTGCTAAACCGTCTGCCCAATCCCAAGTACAACTGGTGCGGCCACATTGATTACGTCGTCATCGACAAACCGTTCCGCGGCCGCGGCTTCGGACGGAAACTCATGGTTGGCACGATTGCCAGAGCTCGCGCTCTCGGCTGTCGTGAAGTTCTTTTAAGCACCTCAACTCCCGAAGCCCGAGCTCTCTACCATTCGCTCGGCTTTCAAGTTCTTTCAAGCTCATCATCCATGAAGCTGTCTCCTCAAACTCACTGCTCTTGATTTTTTCAAGGCTAGTGAGTTTTCTTTTTGGACAAAGATTTTTGTGGTATAATAATTGTGGAAAATTCCAAATTAAAAAATTCCAATTCCAATTATAAATTCCAAATTTTAAAATTTAAATTTTGAGATTTATTTGGAATCTGGAATTCAAATTTTGGAATTTCCATCGCTATGCCCGAAAGTTTATTTTTTCAAATCGGAGGCGTTATGGTTATTGCCGCGGCTTGCGCGTTTTTGATGCGCTCGCTGAAGCAACCTATGATTATTGCCTACATGCTGGCCGGAATCATAATTGGTCCGGCGGTTTTGTCGCTCACAAACGAGAGCGGGGTTTTTGAGACTTTGGCGCAAATCGGTATTGCTTTTCTTTTGTTTACTGTTGGTTTGAGTCTGAACTGGCGGCGGATTAGGGAGGTTGGGGCCGTGGCCGTGGCGAGCGGGCTCGGGCAGATTGTTGTTACCTCGGCGGCCGGGTTTTTGGTGCTTTATGCTTTTGGTTTTGATTTGCTGACCAGTTTGTTTATTGGCATTGCTTTTTCTTTTTCCTCAACCATTATTATTGTTAAAATGTTGGCGGATAAAGACGACCTGGATACTTTGTACGGAAAAATTACTGTGGGTTTTTTGATCGTCCAAGATCTGGTGGCCATGGTAATCCTTTTGGTTTTGGGAGCTATTGGTCGCGGCGAAACTATTTCGCAGATTTTGGGTTGGTCTTTGTTAAAGGGAATTTTGGTGGTGATTTTGTTTTGGTTGTTGTCGACTTTTGTCATTCCCCATTTGGTTAAATTTGCTGCCGGAAGTCAAGAACTGCTTTTGATTTTTTCTTTGGGTTGGTGTTTTGCTGTGGCCGGAATTTTGTCCTTCTTTGGTTTTGGTATGGAAATTGGTGCCCTGATTGCCGGTGTTTCACTTTCTGGAACTCATTATCAACACGAAATTAACTCTCGGGTTAAACCGCTCCGTGATTTTTTCTTGATTTTGTTTTTTATTGTCCTTGGTACTCAGCTTCATCCGGCCGCGGCCACAGAAATGTTTTGGCCAATCGTGGCCATGGTGGTTTTTGTCTTGATCGGTAATCCTTTAATCATGATGGTAGTCATGCGAGCCCTCGGCTATCATCCCGAGACCGGATTTTTAACCGGCACAACCACGGCCCAGATTTCCGAGTTTTCTTTTATTATGCTCGGCGCCGGTGTGGCTTTGGGTTTGGTTTCGCCAACCGCCATGACACTTACCACGGTTGTCGGTTTGATTACCATTGCTGTCTCCACTTATTTCATCAAAGAAAACGAATTCATTTACGAAAAGTTCCAGCCGTTGCTTAGAATTTTTGAAAAACAACGAGTTCGACACGCGGCCAGAGCTCGGCGTTTGGCTTCGCCAAGTGTGATTCTTTTTGGTTGTCATCGCACCGGCGAAATCTTAATCGAAGAAATTCAAAAAATGCGTCGCAAGTTTTTGGTGGTTGATTATGATCCGCACGTTCTTGAAGATTTGCTAAAACGAAAAATTTCTGCGGTTTATGGCGATGCTGGCGACGAAGATTTTTTGCGCGAACTGCGAGTGGAAAAAACCAAACTCGTCCTTTCGTCAATTCCCGATGTTACCACCAGTTTAGAACTTCTGAGTTATTTGCGAGAAACCAATTTTAAAGGCACAGCCATTGTAGCCGCTCGCACGCCAGAAGAAGCCATGGATTGTTACGCCGCTGGTGCCGACTATGTCATTGTTCCAAGTATTTTGGGTGCCGAGAAGTTTCGTGACTTATTGAAGCGAAATCAAAGCGAAGCCAAACAATGGAAGAAATCAAGAAAAATTGAAAAAGCCGATGTTTGCAAAGAGATCGAGCTTGACAGAGAGTAAAAAGGGGCGTAGAGTCAAGAGTCCCCAACAAGAGGTGTTCCATGGCGAACGCGGCTACTGCTCAGCGATCTTCGGGTCTCGGCAACATCGCGTTCTTGAACAATTTGGGACGCGATGTTTTTTTTCTCGGTCAGATTGGCAGTCGGATCAATGTCAGTGTGCAACCTGACGGTTCGATCCGAATGACTATTCGTTCGAGAGTTAGACTCTCGCTTGATTGGGTGACAGTCCTCAGATTGGTGTTTCGGGTCGGTACTCGATTCGAGTTGCACGAGGTCGCTCATCTCAGCTTCACTCGATCCAGTCGCATTCTCACACTCAAGACCGAGAAACGACGCGACTTGCGACCACACGAGGTCTTTGGCGAACAGTATGCGCCCGGGGCCATTCTTTTCCTGGCCGATTCCGCAGCTCGGCTTATCCAGACTCAAGCCATCTCGTAGGAGGTGGTGTTTTTTTATTCTTACCCCGGCCACGGTTGTTGGTGGGTGGTTGATTACCAACAATCGGCCGGTCATTTACTATCCACACCACTTCTAAAATATGCTAAAATAAAATCAACATGTCGGAATTCAGAAAAAACACGGAAATTTTTCAAACACCGGAAAAAAAGCCGGCGATGTTTTTGGTTGAAAAAACCACCGAAGCCTCGCCAAGACACCCAAACAGGAACGAGGATTACACTTTAGAAATTGCCGATCAAGGTTTGATCGGCTTGTCTGATGGAGCTGGTGGTCAAGCTGCCGGCGATACCATGAGTCGAGCTGTTATGGCCATGCTCTACGAACATAGCCACGAGATTTTCGGCGATTCGCTCGATGAAGTTATGGAACGTTTCGAAGAAGTTGTCCAAAAAATTGTTGCCAAAGCTCATATTTATTCCAATCAAATAACCCCCGAAGGCCAGGCTCGGGCCGTGGCGACTTTTTTGGCGGCCAAAATTGTCGAGCGGCCAGAGGGTTTTTGGGCGATTGTCAAAAGTATCGGTGATTCCTCGGCTTTTGTTTGGCAAGCCGACGGTCGAGTGGTTTTTTTGGGAGCCGAAAAAGGTCTACCCGAAGACAGCCTTTTGCAAAAGTATGTCGATGAGGGGCGAATAACTCAACTTGAATCAGAATTAATTAGTGAAGCGCCGACGCGGGCGAATTTCGCCGCCGAATTAGTCTTTAACGGTTTGGCTACCGAGAATGAGGTTTTAGAGGTCTACGATTTGTCATCAGAAGAAATTAGTCAAAAAAAGAGACTTTTTAAAAATGCCGCTTTTTTGACACCCAGACAAAAACAACAATTACATCTTTTAAAACTTTTTCAAATTTTTAATCGAAACCCACAAGAGCGAGCACTTTTGACTCAAGCCGTTGGTTTGCCAGGGGTAAATTTTTCTCATACCGTCTTGGTTAAGTTAAGTCCAGGTGATCGTCTGGTTTTGACTTCGGATGGACTGTCTGATAATTTAACCAAAGCTGAAATCAGACAAATTTTGTCCTCGGCCGGTTCTTTGCAAGAGGGTTTGAAGAACCTTCGTGCGGCCGCCTCGGACCGATCACAAGAAATAGAAAATCTTTTGTCCAAAGAAGACGATATTACTTTGAATGGTTTAATGGTTGTTCCTGGTGCGCGTAAAGCTAGAGGTAGTCGACTATCTCAAGAACAAACCAGACGTCTTTCCGGCAGACGGCGTTTTCAAGAAACAACACGAATTCAAAATATCTCCGAGGCTTTGGGTAAGGCTTTAGACCTGGCCGAAGAAGATCCGGAAGTTGCTGTGTTGGAAGAAAAAATTAAAGAAGAAGAACGTCTGCGTCAGGTTTCTAAAGCGGCCGGCGATTTTGTTAGTAACATCGGTAATTATTTTGATCAACGGGCTGTCGTTCTTAAGATAGCTAAAATGGCCCGAGTTGGTTCGGGCGATGCTTACGAAAATTGGGATGATTATATTTCAAAACTTAAACGAGACTTACAATTACTGCGTTTAAAAAAAGAAAATCAAGAAAAAATTGCTTAAAAATAATTTGAAATAAAAATATGGATAATCAAATCGAAAATCGTGGGGGACAAGACTACCAAGACTGGCAAGCGCCAAAGTCGTCTCCGGGCACGGAAAGAGCTTTTGCGGTAATCGATCAAAAGAATCTTGCCGCCAGACAAGCCATCGAAGCCGAAAATAATCAAAGGGCTCAAGAGGCTCGAGATCTCGCTGAAGCCATTGCCGCCGAAGGCACAGATTTCGATGCTAACGAAACCGAGGATTTTCGTGACGATTTGGCGGGTTTGCAGGAGCTTCTTTCCGAATTTGAACGAGTTGGTCAGGCGGTCGCTAACATGAGTTGCACACCGGAAGAAAAGAGGTGGGTGAGCTCCAGAATTACCGAAAATGGTGGAGCCGAAAAAGCTGTGATTGCTTGGAAAAAAGAGATCACTAGATTATCCGATCAAATTCGTCATCGAGATTTGGTTACTGCCACCAAACAGAGAAAAGCCGCCTAGTTATTGGTCTTGACATTAATACTTAGCACTCTTATAATAAGAGTGCTAAGTTTGTTTTTAGCTTGTATCGGACCGTCGTTTATAATCCAAGAAGCTTACTAATTTGGGGTTATGTATCAGTAGATTAGTAACTTTACTTATGAATATGGATCATCGTGGTGAGCGCATTTTGCGCGCCATAATTGAAGAGTATATCCGCTCGGCTCAGCCGGTTGGTTCTAAGTTTCTTGTGGAAAGATGCGGTTTTGAGGTTTCGCCGGCAACCATCAGAAACGAAATGGTTGCTCTCGAAGACGAAGGTTACTTACGCTCACCACATCCTTCGGCCGGCCGAGTGCCTACCGAAAAGGCTTACGAATATTATTTGCGAAATTTTGTCGGTTCTAAACCCGGACAAAAAATCTCCTCACGCTTGCGTCAAGCGGCTTTGGCTGACGATGACGACGAAACTAAATTAAAAAAAATGGCCAAAATTCTGGTCGACATTTCCGGCGAAACCGCCATTGTTGCCTTTGGTCCGCATCACAGTTATTACACCGGCGTTTCCAACTTGTTTCAAAAACCGGATTTTCAAAATCTAGAAGTTTTACAAGGCCTGTCTTCAATGGTCGATCGTTTCGACGAAGTCGTGACTCAAATTTTCGATCAAATTGCCGTCGAGCCGCAAATCATGATCGGCCAAGAAAATCCTTTTGGTGACGACATGGCTGCCATTCTGGTTAAATATCAGTTACCGAACAAAGTTACGGGTTTTCTCGGTTTACTTGGCCCGCTTAGAATGGATTACCAAAAGAATTTAACGTTGATTGAAGGAGTTAGAGAAATATTAGGGGAGGAATAAAATTTTACCTTTTACACTTTTATTATCAATCAAATTATGTCCGACGAAAAACAAAAAAAAGAAGACGAAAATCAAAATCAAGCCTCTCAAGCCCTCGAAATCCAAGCCGCCGAATACCTGACCGGTTGGAAGCGAGCTCTTGCTGACTACGACAACCTCAAAAAAGATTTGGCTCGCGAGCGCGGTGAAATGCGCCGGGCCGTGGCGGTCGAGATGTTGTTGAACCTTTTGCCGCTCTTGAACAACTTTGATCAAGCCGCCAAACACCGTCCGCACACTCAGGATCAAGCTGTCGAGGCCTGGATTTCCGGTGCTTTGCAAATTCGTTCTCAGCTCGAAGAAGCCCTCAAAGAAATCGGCGCCGAACCCTTCGGGTCCGAAGGCGAAAAATTCGATCCAGCTCTCCACGAATCCGTCAGTATCCGTCGCGACGAAAACCGTGAAGATCAAATCGTCCTTGAGGTCGTCCAGCGCGGCTGGAAGATTGGCGAACGTGTGGTTTTGCCGGCAAAGGTGATTATTAATGGAATTTAAAAAAATCTTTATGTCAGACAGAATAAAGTCACCTCCGGAAGATTTCGGAGTAGAAGCAGAAAGATCCGCGGATTTTGACTCGAAAATTAAAAGTCATATTCCGATTATCCAGGCGCGGCGCGATCGTTTCATGTCGGTCGAGGTGCAACGAGAAACTGTTAAAAAGCTCGAGCAGAACATGGCTAAAGATTTGGAGTGCTTTCGTTCCGGTGTCGCTGGTCTGAAAGAACTTGGTTTCGATCCGAAAGCGGTTTTTGTGGAATACAGTTTTGTAGTCGACGCCTTTAGTCACGCCTTTTCTCGCGTGGTCCACGAGGAAAGATTTGCTGTGGTTTCTTTGACCGAGTTGGTGTCCTCAGTCGAAGAAGTTTATGACTATGTCCGAGATCACGCCCTGGAACCGCAGATTTCAGCTCCGTGGATCCGTTTTCGAAGAATTGATCTTCAACAGCCGTTAGCCGAGGTTAATAAAGAAAAGGCTTGGTCAGAACAAGTTGGCGGTGGTGATCGCCCTTTTCTGGAAAAGTTGTTTGGAGCTTTAAAAAGCTTCATGCCAATTTCCAAAAGAGGCGGAAATGGTTCTTATGTCGTCAGTTTTGCTTGGCAGCAACTTTCTGAAATTGGTGTTGCTAAAAAAACTATCAAGTTGGTAACTAACGAGTTTAGCGATTTTCCTGACCTACAAACTTTTTTAGAAGACCCCAGAAATTTGGTTGAACAAAAAAACAGAAATATTGTTCGTGTCGTCTCGGTCGATAATGTCTCTGCTCCTTCAATCAGAGAAAGAAGTCGCAACATTGTCGATCTCCCCGGTCGTTTGGCCGAAATTGACACCAGCGATTTTTTCCAAAAATTCGAAGAGGAATACGGCGAACCAGAGATAGTCAACGCCATGACATCGGTCGAACTTCGCGAATTCATAAAAAAAATTTTTGCTGAATCCTTTGAATTCTATCCCGAGCTAAATCAAAAACTCACAGATTTGATTCCAGACAACCAAAGGCCGGACGAAAATAAAATTCAAGCAATTTTAAAAAAGTTATTCGAAGGAATAATCTTTTAACCTCAATTAGAAAATTAATTAATTATCAGCCATAGGCTGATCCGCCAGCGGCGGAGAAAATTATAAAATTTTACACACCTATGTCAAAAATACTTGGTATCGATCTCGGTACAACCAATTCCTGCATGGCTGTCATGGAAGGTGGCCAGCCCAAAGTTTTAGAAAATAAAGAAGGTGCGCGCACCACTCCGTCAGTTGTCGCGGTTTCCAAAACCGGCGAGCGGACTGGTGGGGCTGTGGCCAAACGTCAAGCTGTCACCAATCCGGAAAATACTTTGTTTTCCATCAAGCGCTTAATCGGCCGTCGTTGGCAAGACACTGAAGTCCAGCGCGATCTTCAACTTTTGCCGTATAAGATCGTTAAACGCGGTGATGGTGTGGCTGTGACCATGTCGGGCAAAGATTATTCGCCAGAAGAAATCTCGGCCATGATTTTGCGCAAACTTAAAGAAGACGCTGAAGAAAAACTCGGCGAAAAAATTACCGAAGCAGTGATTACTGTGCCGGCTTATTTTGACGACGCTCAGCGCGCCGCCACCAAAACCGCTGGCGAGATTGCCGGACTCGACGTCAAACGGATTATCAACGAACCAACAGCCGCGGCTTTGGCTTATGGTTTTGACAAAAAAGTCGGTCAGCAAATTTTAGTTTATGATTTAGGCGGTGGTACCTTCGACGTCTCGGTTCTCGATGTTTCCGCTGATACTGTCGAAGTGAAGGCGACTAATGGCGACACTCATCTTGGTGGCGATGATTTTGATCGCGTTATTATCGACTGGATTATTTCCGAATTCAAAAAGCAAGAGGGAATTGATCTTTCCAAAGATCCGTTGGCTTTGCAACGCATCAAAGACGCCGCTGAAAAAGCCAAGATTGAACTTTCAACAACTCAACAAACCGAAGTCAACCAGCCGTTTATCACAAGTGACGCCAACGGTCCAAAACATATGTTGTTAACTCTTTCTCGTTCCAAACTCGAGGAATTAGTTGGCGATTTGGTGGCCAAAACTTTTGGCCCGGTCGAGGCGGCTTTGCGTGACTCTAAGTTAAGCAAAGGCGACATCGAAGAAATTGTTATGGTTGGCGGTATGACTCGCATGCCACTTGTCTTGAAAAAAGTTGAAGAGTTTTTTGGCAAAAAACCGAACATTACGGTTAACCCGGACGAGGTTGTGGCTATTGGTGCGGCTGTTCAAGGCGGTGTTTTGGCGGGCGATGTCAAAGACGTTTTGTTGCTCGATGTCACTCCGCTCTCGCTCGGTATTGAAACTCTCGGCGGTGTTATGACACCGCTCATCGAACGCAACACTACTATTCCAACTTCCAAGTCGCAGACTTTTTCGACGGCCGCTGATAATCAACCGAGTGTCGAGATTCATGTTCTTCAGGGTGAACGCCCCATGGCGAACGATAACAAGACTCTTGGAAAATTCATGCTTTCCGGCATTCCGCCGGCCATGCGTGGCGTGCCTCAAGTCGAAGTGACTTTTGATATTGATGCCAACGGTATTTTGAATGTCGTGGCTCAAGACAAAGCCTCTGGTCAAAAACAAACCATCACCATTACCGCCTCGACTGGTCTAAGCAAAGACGAGGTCGCTAAAATGAAACAAGAAGCCGAAGCAAATGCCACCGAAGACGCCAAGAAGCGCGAATGGATCGAGCACAAAAATTTGGCCGACACCATGGTTTATACTTCCGAAAAAATGCTCAAAGATGCCGGTGATAAAATTACCGAAGAAGAGAAAAAAGAAGTCGAAGAAAAAATTGAAGCTTTGAAAAAAGTTAAAGATGGCGACGACCACGAAGCCATCAAAAAAGCCGCCGACGAACTCACTACCGCGGCCCAAAAAGTTTCCACCAAAATGTATCAGCAAGGAACTCCGGGCCCAGAAGCCGCCGGTCAGCAAGAGACTTCGAAGCCAGACGAGGGCCCGGTGGATGCGGAGTTTAAGGAGAAAGAGTAAAGATGTGACCCCCCTCCCGGGCTGCGTGGCGCAGCCTTAGCCCTCCCCCTAGGGGGGAGGGACGCGAGGTGCGTGTTTCGGAAACGTGTTCCTCCCCCCCCCAGGGGGAGGACTACAGGAGGGGGATCACATTTTCCATAATTCAAAAAAAATTTTATGTCCGATCAACAACAAATCCAAATCAAAGTTCCTGACGAAAAACTCGCGCTTAACTATTCCAATTATATTCGGGTTGCCCATTCGGCCGAAGAATTTGTGTTGGAGTTGCTTTCGGTTTATCCGCCGCAGGGTAGTATGATTGCTCGGGCCGCCATTTCGCCGGCGCACGCCAAGCGTTTGCTAAAAGTTTTGAGCGAGAATATCGAGAGTTATGAAAAACAATTCGGGGTTATTAAAGAAATGCCGATTCCGTTTAATCTCGGTAATATGGGTCAAAAATAATTTAGAAAATTAGTTATGATCCAACCAAAAATTGTCCCCGACGATTCGGATTCGATCGAGTCTTTGTTTATGCAGGCCGTGGCCAAACAACAGGGTTGCAGTTTACAGCCATCAAGCGATCAAGATTTGTGTCCGAGCTATTTTAAAACTTTAGAAGTCGCCGCCGATTGGCATGTGGTAACCGCGATGTTTGCCATCGTGTTGGTTTTTATGTTCGTGGGTTTGGCGATTGGGAAAAGAGAATAGACACGGTGATGTAGAAATCGTAGATCTACGCTTTCTACGATTTCTACGCTTTCTACAAGGCTTCACCACTAGACCGTTTCTACACCTGCCAAAAAACTTATGTCCAAAGATTATTACAAAACACTTGGAATTGAAAAAAAAGCTTCGGCGGAAGAGGTTAAAAAAGCCTTCCGGGTTTTGGCGCACAAGCATCATCCGGATAAGGCTGGCGGTGATGAAGCGAAGTTTAAAGAGATCAACGAGGCTTATCAGGTTTTGGGCGATGTCGAGAAACGGCAGAAATACGATCAGTTTGGCTCGGCAGCTTTTTCTGCCGGAGGCGGACCAGCCTATGGCTGGGATGGTTCACAAGGTTTTCCTGGCGGCGGTTTTGGTGGTTTCCAACAAGGTGGAGTTAATTTTGATTTTGGTGATATTGGCGATCTGGGCGATATGTTTGGTAATGCTTTTGGCTTTGGTGGCGGGCGTTCCCGAGGTCCGGCTCGCGGGCGGGATTTACAGACTGATTTGACTTTGACTTTTGAAGAAAGCGTTTTCGGTGTTTCCAAAGACATTGTTCTTAATCGCACTGAAGCTTGTGAACATTGCGGTGGAGTTGGGGCCGAACCGGGAACCAAAATGAAGAGTTGCGAGGTTTGTGGCGGCGCCGGTTATCAAACTCGAGTTCAGCGAACAATTCTTGGTGTTATACAAACCAAAGTCGCTTGCCAAGCCTGCGACGGTGAAGGCGAGGTTCCGGAAAAGCGCTGTTCGGTTTGTAATGGTTCTGGTTTGCAAAAAAATAAAAAAACTTTAACCGTCGATGTCCCTTCCGGAGTTGAAAGCGGAAATACTTTGCGTCTCCACGGCCAAGGCGAGGCCGTGAAAGGCGGACAATCCGGCGATTTGTATATTCGTTTGCGAGTTCATCCGGATTCGCGTTTTGAACGCCTTGGCGAAAATATTTTGTCCGTGATCTCGATTAGTTTTTCCAAAGCCGCCTTGGGCGGCACAGTCGATGTCGAAACTGTTGACGGCAAAGTCGAGCTCAAAATTCCGCCCGGCACCCAATCCGCAAGCGAATTCCGTCTGCGTGGCAAAGGTGTCCAAGTTCGTGGTCGTCGCGGCGATCACATTGTTACCGTAAAAGTGGTTACGCCAAAAAATTTGTCAAAGAAGCAAAAGCAGATGTTGGAAGAATTAGATTTGGAGTAATTTTTTTCTCCTCCTTCACTTCTTCTTTTTTCCCCCACCACCACTACCGTCATCCCGACGCCACGGAGGGATCCCCTAAGTTACAGTCCAGACTTAAGGATGACTGAAAACCTTAACCGCGTGTTTTGTGTTAGGAGTAAACCAAAGGCTGTTCTGCCCCCAACGGGATCCCTTAGAGGCTTCGGGATGACGGCCGGGGTGGGGTGTCAACGTTTTTTTTACTACCCTCAATTTCAACTACCGTCATCCCGACGCCACGGAGGGATCCCCTAAGTTACAGCCCAGACTTAAGGATGACGGTGGGAACAGAAAAATAAATATGGATAAAAATTTCTACATTTATATTTTAACCAATCCTAGACACACAGTTCTTTACGTCGGAGTTATCAACAATCTTGATCGTCGAATTTTTGAACATAAAGATAAAATCAATAAAAAAAGTTTTACCAGTAAATATAATTGTTCAAAATTAGTTTATTTTGAAAATGTAGAAGTGGTAATTAGTGCTATTGAGAGAGAAAAAGAAATAAAAAAGTGGCGACGCGAAAAGAAAATTTTTCTTATCAATTCTTTTAATCCGGAGTTGGCGAGATTTGTTTGAAGATTTTGAGTGATCGAGTTTTAGTTTGCTCTTGACTGATTAGCTTTTTAATGCTAATTTTTTTGTGTTCCCGTTCTTTTGTTTGTTCCTTCCTCTCACCCGGAGACTCAACATGTCCGACCTGCCCAAAGTCGCTGAGATCACTGCCTTCTACCTCGAAGCCAGCCGATACGGCTACGCCTCTGGGGAAAAACCGAGACTTTTCGGCGACCTCATTCCGGACGCCAAGTGTTTCAGTTTTTCCCGAGGGTCACTCCACTACCTCGATGTCTGGGTTTCTGGCCAGCCGCGTGCCGACCGCCGGAAGCACAGCTTTGGCTTCACGATCATCTGGTGTGGAATCCAGCCAGTTTGGTACATGCGCTACGACGGCTGGCGTCTGGAAGAAGATCCTGACAAAATTACACCTTTCCTGAAGAAAGCTTTGGCCGCGGTCAAGACCTTCATGGGTGGTCGTGGACCAATGAGCTACAGTGAAGGCTGTTTGGTCTACCAGAATTTTTGGAATGGCGAAGATGACATTAAGGCCTTCACCGGCTTTGATCGGATCATCCGGTACTCCCCGAACACCGCTCCTCAGACCGTCTATTCTCATAGTTACGGAGGTGGTCTGCTCGTTGATCTGCCCCAGAACTAGCTTTCGTCCTCCTCTTTCCGTCCCCCTCGTGGACGGCTTTTTTTTCCCTACAACCCCTCTTAACCACCCTTAACTCCCCTTAACCACCCTTTCGTGCTATAATACTTACACTATGTTTGGCTTCGGAAAAAAAACAACAAAAAATTATTTAGGCATCGACATCGGCGCCGGCGGGGTTAAAATTGTCGAGCTCATGAACGAAAAGGGTCGCGGTCGGCTGATTACTTATGGTTATTCTGAACGCGGAGTTGATGGTAATGGTTTGCATCCGCTCGAGGACGTTAAAGCAACGGCCGAGGTTGTTGCTAGTATTTGTAAAAAATCCGGCATGACTTCCGTGCGAGCCGTGGGGGCTTTACCACTCTCGAGTGTTTTTTCGGCTATTGTCGCTGTGCCTCGCGGTAAAGACGAGAAAATAATTAAAGAGGCGGTTAACGAACAAGTAAAAAAACTTGCGCCCATGCCGCTCGAGGAAATGATCACCTACTCGACTTTTATTGATCCTCTAAAAATCAAAGAAGAAAAAAAAACCGCCACGGTTTTAAATACCGATGCTAAAAATTACGTTCGGGTTTTGGTTACCGGCGCGGCCAAGTCTTTGGTGCAAAAGTATATCGAAATTTTCAAGTTGGCTAAAATCGATTTGGTTGCCTTGGATACCGAGGCCTTTGCGCTTATCCGTTCATTGGTCGGAAAAGATAAGAGCACGGTTATGATTGTAGATATTGGTTATACTCGCACCAATTTTACAATTGTCGAAAAAGGTATTCCGTTTTTAACCAGAAGCATTAATGTCGGCGGTGGTACGGTAACCAAAAAGATCATGGAACAATTAAACGTCCCCGAAGCCGAGGCTGAACGTTTAAAACAGGATTTAGGTACCATGGCCGAAAGCGACCCGCAAACCGGCGAGGGACTGCAAGTTGTCCTGGCCTCGGTTTTGCAACCAATGATCAACGAAATCAAATATGCTTCCGAGGTTTATGCCAAAATGGAATTGACCGATGGTAAAAAAGTTGAAAAAATAATTTTAACCGGCGGTTCGGCTCATTTGCCGGGGTTGGTAAAAGAATTAACCATGGCCATGAACACCAATGTTTATATTGGCGATCCTTGGGCTCGGGTTATGACCCCCGAAGAACTTCGGCCGGTTTTAGATGAAATTGGTCCCAAACTTTCCGTGGCTATTGGTTTGGCTATGCGCGAATTAGATTAATATGGCTCGTAAACCAACGATTTTAATAGTTGAGGAGGATTCACATTTGGCCGAAATTTACGCTCGACATTTTGCGTTGCATAAATACCAAACAAAGATTGTTAAAAATTTTGCCGAGGCTAATAAAAAAATAAGTCGAGCTCTTCCGGATTTGGTTGTGGTTGATATTGCTCTTGAAGAAAGCAGCGGACTCAAGTGGTTAAAAGTTTTGCGGCATGAGGTAACTACGAGTAAAATTTTAATCGTTGTTTTAACTGGTGTTAGCGATCGTGAAAGTATTCACGAAGCCTTGGAATCCGGAGCTGACAAATATTTTTTAAAAAGCCAAATAACACCGCATGCTTTGGCCGGGCAAATTGATCAACTGTTTAATAAAACTCCTCAACTTTCTTAATTTTAAATTTATGAATGAACAAAAACGTTTTTTGCTAATCGAGATTTTGGTGGTTGTTGCCGTAATTGGTTTAATTGGCACTTTGGCGGCCGTCGCGGTTTCTTCGGCTCGTTCCAACTCTCGTGATGCCGTGCGACTTTCCAATGTTCGCCAAATGCAGTCGGCCCTCGAAGATCATTTTGTGGCTCGCAATGCTTATCCGGTGGTGAGCGAAGTAACAGCTTTGGGTTTTGGTTCGGCTGGTTGTCTAACGATAAATGGTTTTCAAGCCACTTGTGATGCCTCAACCGAAGGTGTTTTAACTCGAGCTGTTCCGGCTACTTTAGGTATTGGTCTTGATGGTTTATCTTCTTGTGGCGGGGCCGTGAACGCCTATTGTTATTTGGCCAACGAGGACGGTTCAACCTATGTTATTCAGTTTGAATTAGAGCACGCCATTTCTTTGGCTGAATTGGTTAAAGGTTTGAATTGCGCGACTCCAGAGGGTATGAAAGCCGGGGCTTGTAAAGGATTTTAAAAAAAGATTTTAGAAAAACGATTCAGGTAGCTGAGTCGTTTTTTTTGCGTTCCGTGATTTTTTCTGCCTCCACCTCACCCCGTTAATCGGCTGGTGTCGGCCCAGCCGATTAACGGCCCTCTCCTTTTGGGAGAGGGATGGTTTGCTGTCGGCAACCACCCACCCTCCGACAGCAAACCTGGGTGAGGTGGAATCGAGTCGACTGGATGAGAGAGGAAGATCGGCCAGATGAGATCGAACCGAACAAATCCTCCGGGCAATAAAAGATCTTGTTACCGGAACAAAAACGAAGAAAAAACGAAGAAAAAAGGCATTTCCAGACCAGTTTTTTTATGATAAAATATATCCCATATGAACAAGTCCGAAGCCAAAGCCAGAATTGAAAAACTCAAGGAAACTATTGGTTTTCATCGTTATCAATACCATGTTTTGGATCAGCAAGAAATTTCTGATTCGGCTTTGGATTCTTTAAAGCACGAGCTTTATAAACTTGAGCAGGAGTTTTCTGAGTTGATTACCCCGGATTCGCCAACCCAGCGGGTTGGTGGGCAGGCGCTTGATAGGTTTGTAAAAATCAAACATCAGTCGCGCATGCTTTCGATTGAGGATGTTTTTACGCCCGATGAGTTTTTGGATTGGTATCGCAAAACCGCGGAAAAAATTGGGGTCGAGCAGTTGGAAGTTTTTTGTATGGTTAAACTTGACGGTTTGGCTATCTCGCTTCGCTATCTCGATGGAGTTTTGATGACCGCGGCCACGCGTGGTGATGGTCAGGTAGGCGAGGATATTACTTCAAATATTAAAACCATCGAAGCTGTGCCTTTACGATTGCTCGAGCTCGAAGAAAAAGAATTAGCTAAATTCGGTATTGTTTCGCCGTCGCGCGGTTCTTTCGAAGTTCGTGGCGAGGTTTTTTTTCCGGTTAAAGCTTTCGAGAAGTTTAATAAACAAATGGAAAAAGAGGGCCGGCCGGTTTTTGCCAATCCGCGCAATGCCGCGGCCGGCAGTTTGCGTCAGCTTGATCCGCGAATTGTTGCCGGACGAGGTTTGTCGTTTTTTGCTTGGGATATTGTTAGCGATGTTGGTCAGAAAACTCATGGTAAAGAATGGGAGGTTTTGAAAGCTATTGGTTTCAAAGTTAATCCAGAAGGCGGTTTAGTGTGCTCGGTTTCCGAGGTTGTGGATTTTTGGAGCTTGATGCAGAAGAAACGAGAAAAACTTGATTATTGGATTGACGGTTCGGTTATTCGAGTTAATGATAACGCCGCTTTTGAACAGCTAGGTGTGGTCGGCAAAACGCCGCGTGGTTTGGTGGCCTGGAAGTTTCCGGCCGAAGAGGTGACCACAGTTGTCGAAGATGTTGAGTGGTTTGTTGGCCGCACTGGTGCGCTCACGCCGGTTGCTACAGTCAAACCGACTTGGCTTGGCGGCACCACAGTCAAGCACGCTTCGCTCCATAATTTTGACGAGATTGAGCGCTTGGGAGTCAAAATCGGCGACACAATTATTATTTATAAAGCCGGTGATATTATTCCAAAAATAAAAAGCGTTTTAAAAGAATTGCGTCCGCCCGAGGCCAAAACAATTCGTCTTCCGGCCAAGTGTCCGGTTTGCGATTCGCCGGTCGAGAAGCGTGAGGGCGAGGTGGCGACGGTTTGTACTAATCGTCATTGTTACGCCCAAGATCGCGAGCGAGTTCTTTACGCGGCTCGAGCTTTTGGTATTGATGGTTTAGGTCCGCAAATCGTTTCTTCATTCATGGATAACAATATTGTTCAAGCTCCGCCAGATTTGTTTACTCTGGAAACCGAAGATCTTTTGGGTCTTGAACGCTTTGCGGCGGTCTCGGCTAATAAATTGGTTAAAGAAATTCAGACCAAAAAAAAACTGCCGCTCTCGCGATTTATCATCGCTCTTGGTATAAAAAATGTCGGCGAAGAAACAGCTCGTGATTTAGCCGGGTATTTTGGCAGTCTGGAAAAGTTTTTAAAGGCCTCCAGAGAAGATTTGGTTTCTGTCCCACAAATCGGCGAAGTTGTAGCCGACAGTATTGTCTTTTTCTTGTCCGAAGAGCATAACAAAAAAATGATCGAAGATTATTTGGCCAACGGTATTGTTGTGGTTCGCGAAGCTCCGCCCAAAACCAACCTGCCACTCTCTGGTCAAAGTTATGTC
This sequence comes from Candidatus Uhrbacteria bacterium, assembly GCA_003511125.1. Taxonomy (GTDB): domain Bacteria; phylum Patescibacteriota; class Patescibacteriia; order UBA9934; family GWF2-40-263; genus UBA12403. The sequence goes on along the minus strand of DOJV01000018.1, from coordinate 6,020 downwards.
CTCACCGGCACTCTTGAAACCATGAGTCGCGACGAAGCCAAAAGAAAACTCCGTTCTCTTGGCGCCGATCCCATAGAAGCGGTCAGTCGAAAAACCACCGGGGTAATTGTTGGTGCTGATCCAGGTTCGAAGTTTGAGAAGGCCCAAGAACTCGGCGTTCCGATTTTGTCAGAAAAAGATTTACTTGCTTTACTATCTAAAAAAAGTTAGAATTATTAAGATTTTTATGCAATTATCTAACGACGACATTAAACACATTGCCACTCTTTCACGTCTCGAGCTTGCCGAAGACGAGGTCGAAAAATATCGCGGCCATTTGGTTTCGATTTTGAATTATATCGACAAGCTCGCCGAGGTTGATACTGAAGGTGTGCCAGAGATGGCCGTGGTTTCCGGTTCGCTTAACGTTTGGCGAACCGACGAAGCGCAAATTTGTGATTCGAGTGAGCGCGATTCGATTATTGATTCTTTTCCGCGCAAAGAGGGAATTCTGATGGAGGTGCCGGCAGTTTTTGAAGGGAGAACGGAATAAGAATGCGAATTACGAATGAATTACGAATTTACGAAATTTATTTATAAATATGAACACTGAATTTTTAACAATCGGCGAAATTAAAAAACTTTTGGCCGAAGGGAAAATAACTTGCGAAGAGTTGGTTTCGAACGCTTTGAATCGTATTAAAAAACACGATCACGAGATTGGGGCTTTTTTGCATGTGGCTGATGACGAGGCCTTGGCCGAAGCTCGACGAGTGGACGCGGCTCGAGCGGCTGGCGAAGAGTTGCCTGTGTTGGCCGGAATCCCGATTGCTATCAAGAACAATATTCTTGTTCAAGGGCGCAAAGCCACGGCCGGTTCCAAAATGCTCGAAAATTACGAAGCGGCTTACGACGCTTCGGTCATTCGCCGCCTCCGCGCGGCCGGGGCTATTTTGATCGGCGAGACTAACATGGACGAATTTGCCCACGGTTCCTCGACCGAAAACTCGGCTTTTTTCACGACCAAGAATCCTTGGAACACCAGCAAGGTTCCGGGCGGCTCGAGCGGCGGTTCGGTTGCGGCGATAGCGGCTGGCTTTGTGCCAGCAGCTCTCGGTTCTGATACCGGCGGCTCGGTGCGCCAGCCAGCGGCGCTTTGCGGCGTCACCGGCCTTAAACCGACTTACGGTCGGGTTAGTCGTTACGGAGTAATCGCCATGGCTTCGAGTTTGGATCAAATCAGCCCTTGCGCGCGCACAGTCGAAGAGGTTGCCGAGCTGTTTTCGGTTATCGCCGGTTCTGATGATAAAGACGCGACTACGGTAGATAAACCTCATTATTTTTCTTTTGAAAATATTCCGAACGATGTTAAGGGTCTCAAAATCGGTATTCCCAAAGAATATTTTATCGAAGGCATGGACGAGAACGTCAAAAAAGCCGTTCTCGAAGCCGTCGAACTTTTGAAAACTAATGGCGCTGAGGTCGAAGAAATTTCTTTGCCGCACGCCGAGTATGGCATTGCTGCTTATTACATCATTATGCCTTGCGAAGTCAGCTCTAACCTGGCCCGCATGGACGGCATTCGTTACGGCCATGCCGTTGATGGCAAGAACCTCTTGGACACCTATCTTAAAGCTCGCGGTGAAGGCTTGGGCCCAGAAGCCAAGCGCCGCATCATGCTCGGTAGTTTCACCCTTTCTACTGGTTACTCCGACGCTTATTACAAAAAAGCCCTACGCGTCCGCGAACTCATTCGTCGGGATTTTGAAGAGGCTTTTAAGAAAGTTGATATCATTGTCACTCCAACTTCGCCTTCGGTCGCTTGGGATATTGGCGCCAAGTTTAACGATCCACTAACCATGTATCTCTCGGACATTTACACCGTCACTGCCAACCTGGCTGGCATCCCAGCCATGTCGATTCCGTGCGGTTTTGATCAAGACTTGCCGATCGGTTTGCAGATGCTAGCCAAACCGTTTGATGAAGAAAGTTTGTTTCGGGCAGGGAAGTTTTATCAAACGATCACCGATCACCATTTTAAACATCCGAAGTTATAAAAACTATGAAAAATTCTGGCGAACAATTTCTGCATCAAAAAGTTCCGTCTTTGCATACCTCGAAACCGGTCGAACATGAGGTTGTAAGAAGGAGACGAAATGATCAAGAAGCTTCACAAAAACCAGCCGACAAACTGGCCGATTGGTTGAAGGTCTTGGAAAAAACTCACATGGGTCATCGCGAAGACCCACGGGTTTTTGAGCGAATCAAGGATTTTTATCGCAAACAGAATGTTACCATAACTCTTGGGGACATTCCTAAGAGTTATTGGAACAACAAAGCCGAAATTATGATTAGACAAGGTTATGGCGGAGATTTGGCAAAAAGCGGAGTTCAAAAACAAGTCTGGGCAGATGAAAATAATCAGGAACACACTGACTATCTTTTTCCCGATGAAATGAAGGAACAAGAACTGGCGGTCATTATCAGTAATCAAAAAAGAAGCCTGGATGCCTGGCTTGATTATCTAACTTCTCCGGACGCTCTATATCCAACTTGGGCCAAGTATTGGTCTTTCACCTCAATGCTTAAAATGGGCAAATACGAAAAAGTTGAAGCTAAAGATGAGGATGAGGATGAAAATAAAGTCAGAGCCCGTTTCCAAAGAAGAACCAAAACCACAACTTCTTCTTTTCCGCTTTTAAACCCTCGAGCCCTAGCCAAAACCATTGGAGTTATGGCCGCTTATGTTGAAGAAAAAACAAAACCCAAAGACCAAAGACAGCCCGCGGCCAATGTAAGCAAAAGATTAAGCGATCAGGAATTTCAAAGACTGTTATCAGCAGAAAAGTTTTCCGATCTATACGCTCAATTTCTTTTGGAGATACCGGAGTATTCCACCGAAGGCCTAAAAGAAACTCGCGGTCAGTGGAGAAAATTCCCGCAAGGATCAAAACCCGACGAACTGGTTAAAAGTCTGGGGGGCTACCCCTTGGAATGGTGTACCGCCGATCCGGACACTGCCAGAACCCAACTGCAGGGCGGTGACTTTTATGTTTATTATTCTTTCAATGAAGATGGTCAGCCAGTCATTCCTCGTTTGGCTATTCGCATGGAGGGAAAAAACAAGATTGCCGAATCACCTCGCGGCATTGCCCCCAACCAAAACCTTGACCCATATATTCACAAAGTCTTAGACGAAAAACTTGTTGAATTCGGGGTTGAAGGAGAGAAGTACAAAAAACGACTTGCCAACATGGAGCGTTTGACGTTTTTATGGGAAAACAAAAAACAAAAGTCAGCCAATGAGCTTTTAATAGAAGACCTGCGTTTCCTTTACGAATTCGACAGCAAGATCGAAGGTTTTGGTTATGAAAAAGACCCGAGAATCCAAGAAGTCTTAGCCGGACGAGATCCAAAAGACGATCTTTCCACAGTTATCAGATGTTCCAGAGATCAAATTAGCACTACAAAAGAAGAAGCTTTGAGAGGTGAAATACGATATCATTACGGAAATCTCAACCTTAGCGGTCTTACCACAGCTGAAGGTCTAACCCTCCCTGAAACAATCGGCGGATACCTCGATCTCATAGGTCTTACCACAGCTGAAGGTCTAGCCCTCCCTGAAACAATCGGCGGAAGCCTCGATCTCAGATGTCTTACCACAGCTGAAGGTCTAACCCTCCCTGAAACAATCGGCGGATACCTCGATCTCAGATGTCTTACCACAGCTGAAGTAACCCTCCCTGAAACAATCGGCGGAGACCTCGATCTCAGCGGTCTTACCACAGCTGAAGGTCTAACCCTCCCTGAAACAATCGGCGGAAGCCTCGATCTCAGCGGTCTTGCCACAGCTGAAGGTCTAACACTCCCTGAAACAATCGGCAGAGACCTCTACCTCAATGGTCTTACCACAGCTGAAGGTCTAACCCTCCCTGAAACAATCGACGGAGACCTTTACCTCAGCGGTCTTACCACGGCTGAAGGTCTAACCCTCCCGAAAACAATCGGTGGAAATCTCAACCTCAATCGTCTTACCACTGCTGAAGGTCTAACCCTCCCGGAAACAATCGGCGGAGACCTCAACCTCAATTGTCTTACCACGGCTGAAGGTCTAATCCTCCCGAAAACAATCGGCAGAGACCTCTACCTTAACGGTCTTACCACTGCTGAAGGTCTAACCCTCCCGGAAACAATCGGCAGAGACCTCTACCTTAACGGTCTTACCACGGCTGAAAAACAAAAGATAATAAAAAAATATCCGAATTTAAATATTGTTTAGTCTTTTAGTTAGGCTGTTCGACAAAGAAAGCTTGTTCCGAGCCGGGAAGTTTTATCAGGGCGTGACAGAGTGGCATTTGAGGCATCCGGATTTTTAAATGGAAATTATGGACGAAAAAAACAATCAAATCATCATTTACAACTCCAACGACGGACAGACCAAGCTCGAGGTTAAACTGAAAGATGAAACTGTCTGGCTTAGCCAAAAACAAATGGCCGAGCTTTTTGATTGCAGTACGGATAATATTGGTTTGCACTTAAAAAATGTTTTTTTAGAAGCTGAACTTAGCGAAAATTCAGTTGCCGAGGAATCCTCGGTAACTGCCAGAGACGGAAAAAATTATCAAGTTAAACATTATAATTTGGACGCAATTATTTCGGTTGGTTATCGAATTAATTCTCTCCGCGGCACCCAATTTCGCATCTGGGCCACGCAAAAACTGAAAGAATACATTATTAAGGGTTTTGTTCTAGACGACGAGAGATTGGAGAGTGGTCATGTACCAAAACCATATTTTGAAGAGTTGGAAGAACGAATCAGAAAAATCAGGACATCGGAAGCCAATTTTTATCAAAAAGTTCGCGATGTTTTTGCCACCAGCGCCGATTACAATCCTAAAACCGATTATGCCCAGAAATTTTTCGCCGTGGTGCAAAATAAATTTCATTTTGCCATTACCGGCCTCACGGCCGCGGAAATAGTTTCTAGTCGTGTGGATAGCAATAAAGAAAATCTTGGATTGACCAATTGGAAGGGTGAAGTCATTACTCGCGAGCAAGCGGAAATCGCCAAAAATTATTTGGAAGAATTGGAATTGAAGCGACTCAATTTATTAGTTGAGCAGTTTTTATCATTTGCCGAACTTCAGAGCGTGGAACAGCGGGTTATGTACATGAAAGACTGGATTCAAAAACTCGACGGTTTTTTGATTTTGAACGATAAAGAAATTTTGGATAACTCCGGCGGTGTTTCACGACATGATATGGAACAAAGAGTTAGACAAGAATTGGAGAGGTTTAATCAAAAATTGTTGAAATAATTTTTATGCTCCCATACATAACCTCCACTGTTATTCCTCTTGGTCCAATAACCATTCAAACCTGGGGTCTCTTGGTTTCCTTAGGTTTTGTTGCTGGCGGGGCGGCTAGTGCTTGGCTTTGCCGAGCGCGCGGTTTGAAATCCGAAATTGTTTGGGAAATTCTTGGTCTCTTGTTGCTCGGATCGATGGTTTTTGGTCGTTTGTTTTTTGTTCTTTTCTACTCGCCCGGATATTTTATCGAGCACCCGCTCGAGGTTTTTTATATCTGGCAAGGCGGTATGAGTATGATGGGCGGAATTTTTGGCGCGGTTTTGCTCGGCTTGATTTATTTGCGACAAAAAAAACTCGGCATCTGGCGATATTCCGACACTTTGATTTTTGGTTTGCCGCTCGGTTATTTTATCGGCCGCATCGGTTGCTTTTTGATCCATGATCACCCGGGCTTGCCGACGAATTTTTTTCTTGGCGTGCAATATCCGGACGGAGTTGTTCGTCATGATCTTGGTTTGTATCATTCGTTGTTTGGTCTGATTTTATTCTTGGTATTTTTAGTGTTCAAGAAAATTAAAGCTCCGATCGGAACTTTTTTGGTTTCTTTTTTATTGGTTTACGGTTTATTTCGTTTGGCTTTTGATTTTTTGCGAGTCGGTGAAACGGTTCTAATTTATTTGACACCAGGACAATGGTCTGGGATTATTATGGTGGCGTTCGGTTTATATTTTT
>DOJV01000034.1:1496-3614 GCA_003511125.1 Candidatus Uhrbacteria bacterium | reverse complement strand
TTTACCGTTTGAATGGAAATTATTTTGTTTTTAGTCCGATTTCGTCCCTTATGACCCTTCCGTCCCTCAAACCTATCGGTGTTTTCGATTCCGGCCTCGGTGGCCTTACTGTTCTTCATTCGATCAATGAACGGTTGCCGGGTTTGTCGACAATTTATCTTGGCGACAATGCCAACGCGCCGTATGGTGTCAAAAGTTTTGAAGAGATTTTTCAGTATACCTTGGCCGGAGTTCGTTTTTTGTTTTCGCAAGGCTGTCCGCTTGTGATTTTGGCCTGCAATTCGGCCAGCGCTCAAGCTTTGCGAAAAATCCAACAAGAAGTTTTGCCAAAAGAATTTCCTGATCGTCGAGTAATTGGGGTTATTCGTCCAACGGTCGAGTATTTAGTTGAAGCGACCGATGTTAAAAAAATTGGTGTTTTTGCCACTCCGGCCACGGTCTCTTCTCAAACCTATGTCGAAGAATTTAAAAATATTCTTGCCGAGAGTCTAAGAGAAATTGAATTGTTTCAGGTTGCCTGTCCGGGTTTGGTTGATATTGTTGAAGCCGGATTAAGTGATTCTCCGGAAGCCGATGAGTTAGTTCAAAAATATTGTCAGAACTTTTCCGGAGATTTAGCGTTGCTTGGCTGTACTCATTATCCTTTTCTTGAAACTTGGTTTAAAAAGAATTTACCGGTCAGTACTCGTGTGGTTTTGCAGGGTCCGGTGGTGGCCGAGAAGTTTGAGGATTATTTAGTTCGTCATCCGGAGATTGATAATTTTTTGAAAAAGTCCGGAGAAAGAATTTATTTTACTACCGGAGATCTTGAAGCTGTTTCGGCTAGCACCAGCCGGTTTTATAAAGGAAAAATTAATTGGTTAAAAGCCTCTCTGTCTTCGTAAGAAAATTTTTCATTTGTAAGGACAAAAAATATGATTAAAAAAAGTTTTGTTTTAATAGCTGTCTTTTTAGTTGTCGTTATTTTAGGTTTTTTATATTTTAAAAATAATAATTTATCTTCCTCAGATTCAGCTTCTTCTGGCGATCAAACAAAAAGATTTAATAACTGTTCGGAAGATCAGTTGATAATAAACGAAGAACAACTCAAGGAATTATCCACGGGCGGTCCGGTAAGTCATAATATTTATAGGTTGAATAGCCAAGATGGTTTGAATTTTTCAGCCGAGAATAATTTGTTGTTGAGTAGTGCTTCGGTTCCGGATGCTGTGAAAACAAGCGACGGTCGAACTTTGTTGTATTTTGTTTCCGGAGTATCGACAGCTCATGGAATTTGGGTGGCTGAAGTTGAAGATAGTGGTTTGGTTGAAGTTTTGGATTGTTTGAGTTTTGACGGACAGGCCGAAGAAGGAGCAACTGATCCCAACGTTTCTTTGATGTCAGACGGTAGTTTGCGTTTGGTTTATTTGAGTAATTTTGGTAAACAAAAAAATAACCGAGTTATAAAAAGTGCGGTTTCCGAGGACGGCATAAATTTTTCTGTTGAAGATAATCTTATTCAGCCAGCTTATGTTTCTGATCCCACCGAAACCATGCTAAAAGACGGAAGCTTTTTGTTGGCCGCTCCAAGTATTGGTGATCAACTGGATTTTTATGTCAGTTTAGACGGTCGAGATTTTTCGACCAAACGTAGTTCTCTGAAAATTGATGGTGGAATTTTTGGAGATTTAATAACCATGCCAGACGGTACGGTTCGTTTTTATGTCGGTGGTGAATCTTTGAGAATGTTTCAATCGACAGATGAAGGAATCTCGTGGACAGAGCAGAAGATTTTTGTTGGCCAACAATCCGTTAGTCAGCACGGAATTGGTATGCCTTCAATTTTTGTGGCCGATAACGGTGATTTGGACGTTTTTTATATTTCTTCTGATAAAATAAAATAAGAAGGCCTGATTGTTGACTAAAATCAGCCAAAGGTTTATACTGCTCACATAAAAACTTGTGTTCAAACTATTCAAAAAGTTCAGCGCTCGAACTTATTGGATAATTCCAACATCTTGTAAAAATTTGAAATATTATGCCAATTAAGAAAAATGCTAAAAAAGCCCTTCGTCAAAGTTTGAAGCGTGCTGTTCGTAATAAAACCGTTAAGGCCGAAATCGGTTCGTTGCGTATTAA
>DOJV01000034.1:0-1455 GCA_003511125.1 Candidatus Uhrbacteria bacterium | reverse complement strand
TTTTTTTGTTTTAAATTTTAGCACGGAAGATTAGGTGTTTCTTCGATTTAGGAATTATTTCAACAAAGAAACCACGGTCAAATCAACGGAAATTTTGTCGTTGAATTTTCCGGATTTCATGCCGACATCAAGAGTATAAAGTAGCTCGTGAGTTTTTTGTAACTCGTTTAAATTAAAACCTCGGGTTTGTTGAAGGGCTTTGCTGACTACAAAAGGATGAAGACCAAGAACTGTGGCGGCTTCGTCTTTGCTGACCCGGGGGTTTTCTTCGAGCAGGTTTTTGGTGGCCAGTAGAATTCGGATTTGTCGCAAGAGCATGGAAAAGATGTAGCCATCGGCCGCGCCTGAAGCTCGTTCTTCTTCCAAAAGTTTGAGAACCTCGGAGGTTCGGCGAGCCGAGACGGCGTCCATGAGAGCAAAGATTTGACTGTCAAAGGTTGCTCGAACCAGTTGATCGACCATGGGTTTGATGATTTGCTGGTCGTCGGCGTAAGCTACGAGTTTTTGAATTTCGCCATCTAGTTGCCACAAATCGTCGCCAGCCCTTTCGATTAGGGCGCGCAGAGCGTCCGGGGCAATTGTTCCGTTGTGTTTAATTACGCGGCTGCTGGTCCATTTTGAAAGTCCGGCTCCGTCTAGTTTTGGAAAAGGGTAAAAATGCGCTTCGGCCACGGTTTGGAGTTTTTTGAATAAAGGTTTTCTTTCCAGTTCTCGGGGTTCTTTGGTTTCCCAAAGAATAAAGATCGTCGAGGTCGGGATTTTATCTAAACTATCGGCCCAATCAGCGTCTTTTTTAGTTGAGGCGACTAAATCACGAGCAATAACCATACGCCGTTCGGCCAAAAAAGGAAAACTTGTGGCCGAGCGCATAACTTCGGCCGGATCCATTTTGCCGGTTTTGGCGTCAGGAAAAACCGACAGGTTTAAACCGGTCGGGTCAAATTTTTTTTCAAAAGCCGCGCGAAGTTCGAAGATTTTTTCTTGGGCTCGGAAAGAATCGTCGCCGTAGACTAGGATGACCATATTGCGAGCTCATTGTATACTGTTGAGCGAGATTTTTCCACCGTCAAACGGTTGACAAAAAGTGGAAAAAGTGCCAGAATAAAATCAGGTAAAACAAAAAAGATTTTAAGAACTCCCCCGAGTTGGAAATTAAATTAGACAGCTGTCTGTTTTATGGTTTTCAATAAAAAGGGGTTTTTTATTAATTAATTTTTAATCATTATGGAGGAAAAAATTACCGATGTTGTTCCGTACGAACAAATCGAAGGCAAAATTTATCTTTTACGAGGTAAAAAGGTCATGTTGGACCGGGATTTGGCCGTTTTTTATGGGGTTAAAACCACAGTCTTAAACGGCTTTGTTGCTTAATTCCTCCAATCCTCGTATGATTTAATCATATGAAAAAGGGAGGAAAAATCAACAAAAAGTTAAATAGTTTAAATAAAGCTGTTA
>DOJV01000052.1 GCA_003511125.1 Candidatus Uhrbacteria bacterium | reverse complement strand
ATATTTTTTTAACTTGAGACTCTGAGTATCAGAAGGTTGTTAGCTAAGGATTTTATCTTTTAGGTTTTGCTAAGTATTTTGCGTGGATTCTCATTTTTTGACCGTAAAAATCTAGAAGATTTGCCAAAAATTCATTAGCTGATTTATTAAAATCCTCAGGTTTAGTGAAACGATTAGTATCACCAAAACTGTGAATATAGGAACCGGTTGCCGTATAATCATTTTGTTCGCTGGGAATTCTGTCGTCGTCAAAACATTTTTCCAGTGTTTCTAGAATTGTATGGACGGCCGGTTCGGCTTCGTATAAGGCGTAAGCCAACACGTCCGCTTCGTTAGACAACGGACTTTTGCTATTTACTTCCCTGGCTTTTTTTAGAAGATCTTCGGCGTCTTTTAAAAAACCTGTAAATTTTGGATGATTTTTTTCCGCGACATTTCTTTCGAATTTGCCTCTTAAAAAATCTCTAATTTTTTTTATGTTGTCAGACATTGGTCGTCTTATTAGAGTTTCAAAACGACTTGTTTCGCTGCCCTCCGGTTTTTCTCTCCACCACTCTATTAACTCGGCGCGATCCTTGACTTGTTCTCGTAAGAGTTCTATTTGTATGTTTTCGTTCTGTAATACAGCTAATTTGTCTTGGTCTATTTGTGACATTTCTTCGGGCACCATCGTTCTAAATTCTCTTCTGGACATATTTTTAAAAAGTCAACTACCACCGACTTCGTCGGTGGCTTGTTGGTTGATTAAGAGCTACGCTCATTGATTTGGTTGGTTGGTTGATCGGTTGTTTTTTCTACTTCCATAGTCTTTGCTGTTTATCTAACTCTTCCTCCAAAAGTTCTTGCTGTTCTTGGTGTTTAATATAAGCCCGAATGATTTCATCGGTTATTCCTACAGTACTGACAAAATAGCCCCTTGCCCAGAAATGTTGACCCCAGTATCTTTTCTTGATTTCTGGAAATCGACGAAAGACTTGAACCGAACTGTCGCCTTTCAACCATTTCAGGACATCGGAAATACTGTATTTCGGAGGAACGGAAAGATAAAGATGGACGTGGTCGGTTCTGACCTTTCCTTCAATCAGGTTAACTTCTTTCCATTCACAAATCTGTCGAAATTTTTCTTGAATACAAGAAGCAATTTCTCCTTCCAGAATACGGAATCGGTATTTGGGAACGAAAACGACGTGGTACCGACAATCGTAGACGGTGTGAAACAATTTTCGGTATTGATTCAAAGGGTTTTGATCCATACCTAGTCATCTTACAATACTGTTGTTTTTCTTCAATCGGGCAAGGACTTCGTCTTAAATGGAAACCGTTGCCGGCTTCGCCGGCGGTTTATTGCGGGAATTAATTAATTTTTGATTATTTGGAATGATATTAAGTTTATTTATTTAAGGATACCTCTTTATTTTTTTTTGTCAAAACAGAAAGGTCTAACCGTTCTTGTTTAAACAATAACCCCAGGAACCGGAAGATTGCGAACTAAAATAGCGGTTTCAAGAATTTTGTTTTTTGGAACAATAAAAGTTTTGTAATTTTTTCCAGAGACAGGAAGATGTTCTTGACTATGAATTATTTCAGTTTCAACTTTAACAGGAATTTTTATTTTAAAAAAATTTATCTCGGCCATGGAGGTTGTTTTGTATGACCACAGGCCGTTTAGTTCCCATAAAGAAATTGCGGCCCGTTGTTTGTTTGTTAAAAACCAGATTGTGCCACAGACTTCCTGGTTTTGATTTGGTTTAATAGCGTAAGAGACAAAATCATTAGCCCAGTTTTGTTTTAAAATTTTTTGAGCGACTTTAGGGATTTGGTTCATGGATTGATAAACAAGTTCAAAGTTTTTCAAAATTGCCGGAAAACCGAAAATCGGTTTTTTTCCGGTAATTGCCGTAATCATTTCCGGATCGCGATTGGCACCAAAACCAAAATATAGTTTCATAGGATATAAAAATTTTAACACAAAAAGACCGCCAAAGCTACAAGCTTGGCGGTCTTTCAAAGTTTACACTTTTACATTTTTACTCTTTTGCCCAATACCTAGATAATTAACGAGACAATCAACAAAGCCACAATATTCAAAATCTTAATCATTGGGTTGATGGCTGGGCCGGCGGTGTCTTTGTAGGGGTCGCCAACCGTGTCACCAGTAACCGCGGCTTGGTGGGCCGAGCTACCTTTGCCACCAAAATTACCAGACTCGATATACTTCTTGGCGTTGTCCCAAGCACCACCGCCGGTAGTCATGGAAATAGCCACGAACAAGCCAGTAATAATGGAACCAATGAGTAGGCCTCCAAGAGCTATTGGCCCGAGAATAAAACCAACAGCGATCGGTGAAAGAACAGCTAACAAGGCTGGTACGATCATTTCTTTAATGGCGGCTTTGGTAACAATATCAACCGCTCGACCGTAATCTGGTTTGTCGATACCTTCCATGATTTTCTTTTCTTTAAACTGACGGCGAACCTCCTCAACCACAGCGCCAGCGGCACGACCAACAGCTTCCATGGCTCGGGCTCCGAAAAGATAGGTAATTAAACCTCCAAGGAAAAGACCAATAATAACTTTAGGATCGGCCAGGTCGAAAACTGCTTCGGCACCACCAACTTTGAGAGCGTGGACATAGTCTCCGAAGAGCACTAGGGTGGCAAGACCGGCCGAGCCGATGGCGTAGGCTTTGGTAACAGCTTTGGTGGTGTTGCCAACAGCGTCTAGCGGATCGGTAATGTTACGGACAGATTCCGGAAGACCGGCCATTTCGGCAATACCGCCAGCGTTGTCGGTGATTGGACCATAAGCATCTATGGCCACGATGATACCAGTCAAAGACAACATTGAAACCGCGGCGATGGCAATGCCATAAAGTCCAGCTGAAGCATAAGCGGCGAGAACTCCGAAGACAATGACTAGAACCGGCAAAGCGGTTGATTTCATCGAGAGGGCCAAACCGGCAATGATGTTTGTTCCGTGTCCGGTTTGTGAGGCTTCGGCGAGTTTTTTAACCGGGCTGTAATCGGTTGAAGTGTAATATTCGGTAATGATGATTAAAAGTCCTGTAACCACCAAACCAACAACCGCGGACAAGAAAACAAAGATTGAACTTGGGCCATCGATAACCGAACCCAACATGTATTTGGTAACAAACCAGAAACCGATTAAAGCAATAATACCGCTGGCCGCCAAACCTTTGTAAAGGGCACCCATGATATTTTGTTTTTTTCCAAGTTTGATAAAAAGAGTTCCTAGAACCGAGGCAACAATCGCCCAAGCTCCTAAGGCCAGCGGATAAACCGTAAAGACTTCTCCGCCTTTAAAAGCCATCATAGAGGTGGCTCCAAGGAACATGGCGGCCACCATGGTAACAGCATAAGTTTCGAACAAGTCGGCGGCCATACCGGCACAGTCACCAACGTTGTCACCAACGTTGTCGGCGATAACCGCTGGGTTGCGCGGGTCGTCTTCAGGAATTCCGGCCTCGACTTTTCCTACTAAGTCAGCACCAACATCGGCGGCCTTGGTAAAAATACCACCACCAAGTCGAGCAAAAACTGAAATAAGCGAGCCACCAAAACCAAGACCAATTAAGGCCTCGACATTGTGACCAGAGACTAGATAAAAACCGGCGACAGCAATCAGTCCAAGACCGACCACAAAAAGTCCGGTAATTGATCCGCCACGAACTGCCACGTTCAAGGCTTCTTTTAAACCGGTTTTAGCCGCTTCGGTGGTGCGGACATTGGAACGGACGGAAATAAACATTCCAGTAAAACCAGCTAGGCCGGACAGAATGGCGCCGACAGCAAAACCGGCGGCCATCCACCAATCTAAAACAAAACCAAGAATCAAAAAGACAATGGCTCCGATTATGGCGATGGTTTTATATTGACGAGTCATGTAAGCCTTGGCTCCGGCTTGGATGGCCGAGGCAATTTCTTTCATTTTTTCGTCACCGCTCGGCAGGCGCAAAATCCATTGGATTAGAATAGCGCCATAGATCAAAGCCACAAGTCCGGCTCCGATCGAAAGGAGTGAAATTATGTTGGACATATTTAGTGGTTGGTGGCTGGTAGGAAGTAGCCTGTGGCTTGTAGGGTTGGAGTGGTTGTTTAAAACCGCCACTCGATCCTACAAACTACCTTCTACTAACTACAAGCTAAAAAATTATTTTCGCAATTAGCGTTGTTATGATAGTGTTGAAAGGGGTGTTTTGTCAATTATTTTGTTGAAAAACTCCTTTATTTTATGTCACAGTTACCAACTTTTCAATTTGAAAGAGAATTAGCAGCTTTGGGATACAAAGCTGTAGTTGGGGTTGATGAAGTGGGCTGTGGGGCTTTGGCTGGGCCGGTTGTGGCCGGAGCTGTGGTTTTGCCACCAACCTTTCGTTTTGCCGGTTTGCGCGACAGTAAGCTGTTGACCGCTTTGGCCAGAGAAAGATTGTCCGAAGAAATCAAAGAACGTTCCAGGGGTTTTGCTGTTGGCGAAGCGAGTATCTTGGAAATTGCTTCTTTAGGACTTCGAGCAGCCACTTTACTAGCTATGCGTCGGGCTTTGGAAAAAATTAAAGAAATTGATTTTGTTTTGATTGACGCTTGGCAAATTCCTGGTTTGGATTTGCCCCAAAAAGGTATTATTCGCGGCGACCGTACTGTGAAGTCGATTGCCGCAGCTTCGATTGTTGCCAAGGTGTATCGTGATAATTTAATGAACGAGCTGGCTAAAGAATATTCTGATTATGGTTTTGAAGTGCATAAAGGTTATGCCACTAAAAAACATTTAGCGGCGATAAAAGAAAAGGGGCCATGCCCAATTCACAGAACCGGCTGGAAACCTTTTCGACCAAATATTTTTGATTTTTTGAACAAAGAATAATTGTTGTTATATTAGCCAAGAAAAGTGTTTAATAATTGACCAAGCTCTTTTAAAATGGTATACTCTTTTTTGTCGAAAGCTAAAAAAGATTTGGGTTTAGGGTTTTATTAAGAATTTTTATTGTTTGGTTAAGTGTTTTTTTTGAAAGTATTAAAAAACTTACATTTCAATAAAATTATTAGTGAGGTTTCTATAAAATTTTCCATCAAACAATTACTCATCAGGTTTTTATTGTCAGTGCTTCGGGGTTTTGTGCGTCTTAAGCAATCAACGCGGCAGGTTGGCTGGTTTTTTACCAGACCGTTTTTAAACCTTGTCCGTTTTTTGTTTAAATGGTTAGGTTTGCCAATTTATCGTTTGTCTTTTTTTCTGCGTCGACATTTTGCCAGATTATATAACCCGGCAAAAAATCGCTTCCTCTTCATTTTTACCAATCGTTACGTTTTTCATGCCGCTATTGTAACCGTGGCCGCGGTCACTAGTGTAATTAATATCCAAGCCGGTGAGGTTCGGGCCGAAACCTTTGGTTCCCAAAGTTTGCTTTTCGGAATTGTTAATAACGACACATCGGTTTTGGTTGACGAGGTTTCTTCGGCCAGAATGGATTCTTTGGCCCCGGTGATTTATTCTGATATTTATTCCATTTCGGCTAAGGATACCGAGATTGATTTATTATACGAAGGTCAGTTAGCCATTGTATCTGAAAGCGGAGCTATTGCCACCCCAACTATTAGTGAATCTGGAGAAAGTGTAGCTGCTCGTGGCACGACAATTAATTATACCGTTAAAGAAGGTGATGTTTTAGGAGCGATTGCCGAAAAATACGGACTGAACTTAAATACAATTTTGTGGGCTAATAGTTTAACTTATCGCAGTACTATTCGCCCAGGCCAGACCTTAGTTGTTCCGCCAACCGATGGGGTTCTTTATTCGGTTAAAAACGGTGACACTCTTTCTAGTATTGCTAAAAAATATAATACAACCACTGATAAAATCATGGCTTTCAATTCCCTTTCTTCTGGCGGGGCTTTGCAAATTAGTCAGTCTTTAATGTTGCCAGATGCCACCCCACCAACCAGCGCTCCGGTAAGTTATACCGCTCCAGCTTCCAGTATTTTTACCGGAACTCGCGGGGCGACAGCTCCGGCCGCGGCCACCGGTTCTTGGATTTGGCCAACCGATTTGTGCACTATTACTCAATATTATAATGGTTGGAGTCACTTTGGTCTGGATATCGACGGTGATTATATTAATAATATTTATACCACTCGAGCCGGTACGGTTGTTCGGGCCAGTTGGTTTGATGGTTATGGTAACTGTGTCGATGTTGATCACGGCGGCGGGTATATCACCAGATATGGTCATTTATCAAAATTCTTTGTCTCGGTTGGTGATGTCGTTGGGGCCGGAGAAGCTCTCGGTAAAATGGGAACTACCGGTCGTTCTACCGGGACTCACTTACACTTTGAAATTATTCAAAGCGGTTCCCGACTTAATCCTTTGAACTTTATTCGTTGTAAATAAAAAAATAAAACCCCTGCCTCGAAAAGAAGCGGGGGTTTTGCTATACTGTTTAGGTATGGAAAAAACTTGTCGACTTTGCCAAGCTAAAGTCGAAGAATGGAATGAAAAATGCCGCGGTTGTGGTTTTACTTTGATTCTTGAACCTGAAGAAAAAACTCGCGCTAAATATTTAAGAACTCCTTCGCTCGGTGCTTTGTTTTTTACTCAAGGTTGGGCTTTAGGCGCCCGACTTTACCTTTTTTTTGCTCTCTCGCTCATTCCGATTGTTGGTATTCCAATTTTGGTAATAACCACCTTGTTTGGCCGACGTTTGTCTTGGAAATTAGGAGGCTGGAGTGATTGGGGCGAGTTTCAAAAGTGGATGAAGATTATGGATGTAGTGGGTATTTGTTGGTTAATTTTTTTGGTTATTTTGTATTTTGTTTTTAAAAAGTAAAAGTAAATAAAAACTCGAAAAATTAATTGTTATTTCGGAACGTAATTTTATGAAATATAAAGCTCTCTTTTTTGATGCTGACGGTGTGTTAATTAAAGACAAATATCTTTTTAGCGAACTTTTGGAGCGGGAACACGGAATTAGCAAAGCAAAGACTTTGCCTTTTTTTACCGGAGTTTTTAAGCAATGTTCTTTAGGGCAAGCGGATTTAAAAGAAGAACTTTTAAAAGTCATTGTAGATTGGGACTGGCGAGGAACAGTGGACGAACTGATCGATTATTGGTTAAGCCGAGGCACTGAGATCGATCCAGAGGTTGCTGATTATATTTCTGGATTACAAAAATTCGGAACTCGTTGTTTTGTGGCGACCGATCAAGAAAGATACCGTGGGGATTTTTTGGAAGAGATTCTTGGTGGCGGTAAGGTGGTCGAGAAAGTGTTTTGTTCAGCTAATTTTGGTTGTAAGAAGAAAACCCCGGAATTTTGGGGGCGGGTTTTTCAAACTGTTGATGGAGTTTTGAAAGACCAAATTCTTTTTGTTGATGACGATAAGGAAAATGTACAAAACGTCTCACTGCTCGGAATCGAGTCCTATCTATTTGTCGATTTAAAATCTCTCAAGGATTTTTTGTCTCAATCTTAGTATGTATAACCACGCTCCCGACGATTACGTTTGCCCGATTTGTCTTGCAATAAGAGGAAAAGAGACTGAACAGACAATGATTAAACAAGACGATATTTTTTATAAAGATAATTTTGTTGTTGGTTTTATCGGATCAAAGGCCGTTAAAGGAAACGAGGGGCATCCGTTGATTGTTCCGTTCGGTCACTACGAAAATATTTACGACCTTCCAGAAGATGTTGCTGCACGGATAATCGAGGTTGTAATAAAAACAGCAAAAGCTTTAAAAGAAGTCAGAAAAGCCGATGGTGTTAATTTGATTCAGAACAACGAACCAACTGCTGGTCAACACGCTTTTCATTTTCATTTACATGTTTTTCCAAGATTTGTTGGCGATGATTTTGAAAAAGAACTTTGGAGGGGTAAAAAAATTAATCCCGAAGAACGAGTTAAATTTGCTAAAGATCTTAGAGAGTGGTTCACAAAATAATTTTATTTTGATTAAAAAACTCGAGTTTTGTAGCCTCGAGTTTTTTTTGTTTTTTAGATCCAAAATTTAAAAAATTTCTTCTTGCGAACGGTAAGACAAGGCCTCGGCTAGGTGTCGGGGTGTTATTTTTTCACTTTGATCTAAGTCGGCGATAGTTCGAGCTAGTTTTAAGGTGCGAGTATAGGCTCGAGCCGAGAGCCGCCATTTTTCCATGGCCGTGTGGATTAACATCTTCCCTTCCTTGTCGAGTTCACAAAATTCCGTGACAATTCTTGGAGACATTTCCGAGTTGGAAACAATGTTGTGATTTTTGAAACGAATCAGCTGGCGATCACGGGCCGCTTGAACTCGCTTTCGAACTTCTTCTGAGGATTCGCTAATTACGTTATTGGTGAGTTTTTCTGTTTCCACCCGCGGCACAGAAACCGTTAGGTCAATTCGGTCGATAAGAGGTCCGGATATTTTCTTTTTGTAAGAAGAGATTCTTGAGAAGGGACAATTGCAACGTCCTGTTGGGTCTCCGGCATAGCCGCAAGGGCAAGGATTCATGGCCGCCACTAACATAAATTTGGCCGGGAAGCGAAAACTGGCCAAAGCTCGGGAAATGGTAACCACACCATCTTCCATTGGTTGTCGCAAGTGTTCCAAAACATGACGGCTAAATTCCGGGAACTCGTCCAAAAAAAGTACCCCGCGATGAGCCAAACTAACCTCGCCCGGTTTTGGCCAGGAGCCGCCGCCAATTAAGGCGGCGGCCGAGCAGGAGTGGTGTGGGCTTCGAAAAGGTCGTTGGGTGAAAAGTCCGGTGTTTTCTCGAAGTGTTCCGGCGATTGAATAGATTTTGGTGACTTCCAGGGCTTCTTCTTGAGTTGGTGCTGGTAGAATTGATGGCAAGGCCCTGGCCATTAAGGTTTTACCAGAACCCGGTGGTCCAAACATTAATAAGTTGTGACCACCGCTCGCCGCCACCTCTAAACCACGTTTGGCGTGTTCCTGACCACGGATTTCCGAGAAATCGATCGAGTTAGTAGTGGTCGGCAGAAGTTCGAGGTTGGACACGGCCGGTGTTAAGCTTATTTCCTTGTTTAAATGATCTACCAAGTCTTTTAAATTATCCACAGCAAAAACTTCCAGTCCTTCGATTAACAAAGCTTCATTGGCGTTTTCTTTTGGTACGAAAATTCTTTTAAAACCTCTTTCTTTGGCCATAATTGCCGCCACCAAAGTTCCGGTGACGCCGCGAATTTCTCCATGAATGCCTAACTCACCAATAAAAACGCTTTCTTTGACAGCTTCTTTGGAAAGTTCTTTTTGAGCAATTAGAATGGCCAGGGCCATGGCCACGTCGTGCATGGTTCCCTGTTTTTTAATATCGGCCGGCGAAAGATTGACAGTCAAATGTTGACGTGGAAAAAAGAAACCCGAATTTTTTATGGCAAACCGAAGACGTTCTTTTGATTCTTTAACCGCCGTGTCGGGCAAACCGACGATAAAGAAGATTGTGGCACTATTGGTAATGCCGGCCTCGGCAATGATGGGCTCGGCCTCAAGGCCGAGCACGGCTACAGATGTTACAGACATAAAACTCCCCCAATTCAAAAAACTATGAATTAAATAGGGGGAGTTAATTTTTTCGGACTAAGTTTTCTTTTGCTTTTTTACAATTAACAGAATTAAACCGGAAATTATTACAAGGTCAGACAGATTAAAAGCCGAGCCGGTTACGGGGATGATTAAATAATCAACCGTGAATCCATAAACCAAACGATCGATCAGATTTCCAACAGCTCCACAGATAATAATTAGGGCCGAAGCGGCAATCCAGGGCTGGGTTTTTTTGTTTTGAATGGCAACAAAGAGTAATCCGGCGATGACGATTACTGTTAAGATTGCCACCAATGGCAACCAAATCGGTAAATCAAAGGCGATTCCCAAATTTTTATGAACAGCCAACTCGAGAAAATGTTTACCGGAAATTTCTGATTCGCCTGGAAAGGATTTTAATGCTAGGTTTTTTAACCATTCGTCTAAAATAACCAGAAAAGCGGCGGCAACAACTAAGATTTTTTGTTTTGTCTTCACATCTCTTGGGTAAGAGTTTTTTTACAACGAATACAAGAAGAGGATGTGGGTCGAGCAATTAAGCGTTTTTCGTCGATGGCTTGTTTGCAATAATTGCAAAGGCCATACGAGCCATTTTCAATTCGTTTTAAAGAAGAGTCCACATCGCGTAAGGCTTTTTCTAACTCGTCTTCCAAAGATAAATTATCGGTAAACTGGGCTACTTCGGCGGCGTTTTCATCTTCGCTGTCGCCAAAGTTTGGAAAATCAGAATTATAGTCCGTGGTCGCGGATTTGGGATTGCGATGGGAGAATTGAGAAAGTTCTTTGGTTAGTCTTTCTTTTTCGGCCAACAGTAGGTCTTTTAGTTTTTGCAGGAGTTCCTTTTTCATAAAATGAAAATTCAGGAATTAAATCTAGAACATCTCGTGTTCTTTGTTAAGTATAGCAGGTTTTCTTAAAAAATCAAGAGTAAAAAGAGCTGAAAAAAGGTTTAAAAATCCTTATTTTTTTGAGTTAAGAAAAGGACTGTGGATTCTGATCAAAAAAAAATTAAAAAAAAGAAGGGGGTGATACCCTAAAAAAAGTTGGGTGCCCCCTTGAGGAGGCTGTGATTGATCGAGCAGGTGCCGGGTTTAGAAAAACAATCATGTTTTACTAAACTCGGCACCCGACAGGGGACAAACAGCCTAAGACGACTCAACTTCTCTACCAATTAATGGTCTTGCTCGCGACAGAGGGTTAAACCCCTGCATAAGTGCTAGCGGACCTAGTTGCTTGGTTTTTTGTTTTTGTTTTTGTTTTTTCGCAAACTAACAAGTAGAGAAGTGGGATATTTCCCGAAAGATTGAGATCATTGCCCGGAAAATGGGGTAACCGACCAATGTTTTTTGTATCTCGCCTTCGGAAAACTTCCCGTTTGATGTATAAAGAACGTTTTCGAATTGCTTACTAAGCTTCTATAACCATTATACACGCTTGAACACAAAAAGTCAACGATACCTTTTGTGCTTTGTTTAGTTAAATTTAAAAAGTTTTCCACATTTTGTGTTCAAAGGATTTTTAAAACTGTGAATACTTATCCACAGTTTTGGTTGGTTATACCGAACTTATCCACACGTCTTGTTTTTTTTAAGACAGAACTAGAAGCATAAAAACAATTTTCCGTTATTTATGGCGATTTCATTAAAGTTTAAAGCTGTTTCCAAAAGGTTTGGTTTTGAAAAAGAAAAATTCTCTTCAAACAGGAGGTTTTTAATTTCTTCTGGTTTTAAAAAGACGAGGTTTTTCTTTGAACCACAAGTAGGATTGTTTTTTTCAAATTTTTTATTTAAAAAATTCTCCAAAAGGTCTTGGTTTGAGGTAATAATATTTTTATTTTCGCTTTCTAGGGCTAAAATATTCCCCGTTGGTGTTTCGACGACTTTTGCTTCTAAACCATTGATCCATTGGGATTGAAATTCAACTTCTTGGGGCGAGACAGTGATTTCTTGGACGATTGAATTATCAGGCATGTCCATTAAGGTCAGTTTTGGGTTTTGAAAAGCGGCAATGGTTTGAAGGGTCTGAGACAAAACCAGACTGTCGATTTCTGATTCGATAAGAAATTCGGTTTTGTTGTCTTCTTGATTTGAACTGGCTAACAGAACCAAACCGCCGTTTTCTTCGATTTTTTGATTGAAATCATTGCTGTCAACTAATTCGAGAGGGTCTAACAAAGAACCTATTTCCCCAAAAAGTCCGGAAAGATCAAGTTGTTGGTTTTTTTGTAAACTAACCGCCGCTACAGTGTTTTCTGGTAAGGCTGGAAGATAATTGGTGGGGGATTTTATTTTTGGGACTTTTATTTCATAACCATTACTCGAAAGTTTTATTTGGCCAATAAAATTGTTTAAAACAATAAAACCGAGGTTTTTTGGCCAAATTGAAGAAAAATTCCAAACGTTTTTGTTTTCAGTAGAAAAAGGCAGGAGCTTTGAGGACAACAACCATTGGTCATTTTTTAGTTTTTGAAGGGTGATTCCATAAGAATTTAATAAGTCACGGGGTAAATCTTTGTCGTTGGCGCGGATGGCGATCGAAGATTCGTTGTTTTCTGAGATAAAAATTGCTAATTCCTTGGTTTTAAATGTTGATAGATCTTTTGTAGTAAGCGGACGGCCGGTTATTAACGGCGTTTGTCCAAAGTCTTCATTTATTTTTGTCCAGGCTAACCTAGACGGAGTCAAATGAATTGTAACCACCGTGTCGTCTGGAGCATATTTAGTTAAAGTGTCGCGAGTGAACCAAAGTTTGGACAAACCAAAAGAAAAAATAACAACAAACAACCAAAACAAGATTAGCCAAAGAACCCGCCTCGAACTAGTCGATTGGCGGGTTCCTAATCTTGTTGAAAGTGGAATACTAAGTCTGGACATTTTTAGTTGTCATGACGCGGGCCATTTCTTGGTCGACCGCCAAATGGGCGTTGGCCGCCTTGTGGTCGTCCTTGACCGCCACCAAAGCCGGCGCCTTGGGGTGGGTTTGCTGGCTGTTCTGGATAAACATTTCCAGGGGCATCTTTCATTGAAAGATTGATTCGGCCCATATCGTCGATTTCTGAAACTTTAACAAAGACCTCGTCACCTACCTTAACAATATCTGAAACTTTTTCAACACGCCAGGGGGCAAGTTTACTGACGTGGACCAAACCTTCTTGTTTTGGCAAAATTTCTACAAAAGCACCAAAATCCATAAGGCGAGTAACCTTACCTTTAAACATTTCTCCGGCCACAACCTCGCGGGTTAGGTTTTTAACCCACTCAAAGGCCTTTTGGGCGCCTTCAGCGTTGGTTGAGGTGATACAAACCAAACCGTCGTCCTCGATGTCAATTGCTTGAACGCCTGTGGTGGCAATAATTTCGTTGATCATCTTTCCACCCGGGCCAATAACGTCACCAATCTTCTCTGGATTAATGCGAAGGGTAATAATGCGTGGAGCATAGGGCGAAAGTTCGGCTCGTGGGGCTGGCAAAATCGAGGTGATGACATCTAAAATTTGCATTCTGGCTTCTCGGGCCTGGTTAATAGCAGTTTCGACTATTTCCATGGAAAGGCCGGTGGTTTTGGTGTCCATTTGAATGGCTGTGATACCGTCTTTTGAACCAGCTACCTTAAAATCCATACCGCCTTTGCTGTCTTCTAAGTCTTGAAGGTCAGTAAAGACTTTCCAATCACCTTTTTTGTTACTGGCTAAACCCATGGCTATTCCGGCTATTGGTGTTTTGATAGGCACACCGGCGTCCATAAGAGAAAGGCTGGCACCACAAGCCGAGGCCATTGAACTTGAACCATTAGAACCAAAAACTTCTGAAACAACTCGAATGGTGTAAGGGAAAGTTTCTTTGTCTGGCATCATTGGATCCAAAGCTTTTTCGGCCAAAGCGCCGTGACCGATATCGCGACGTGAGGGCCCGCGCATGGGTTTAACTTCGCCGACTGAAAATGGCGGGAAGTTGTAGTGATGCATAAAGCGTTTGGTGCCCACGGTTTCCATACCATCCAAGGTTTGTTCGTCGCCAGGCGCGCCAAGAGTGGTAATAGAAACCACTTGGGTTTCGCCGCGTTTGAAATGACCAGAGCCGTGGACCCTCGGTAATAAGGCAACCTCGCCAAATAGATTACGGATTTCGTTTAAGGAACGACCGTCTACACGCTTACCTTCTTCAAGGATGGCGCGACCAATTTCTTCTTCGATAACATCACTGACAATAGAGAAAGCGTATTTTTGATCGTCTTTGGAGATTTCTTTTTCGGTTAAAAATTCACCGAGTAATTCTTTAACTCGATTTTTTTCGGTTTTGCGTTCGTTTTTGGTGGCTTTAGGTTCGGAGAAAAAGAGTTCGTGGGTTTTTTTGGTAATAAAAGGTCGGGCTAACTCCTCGATAGTTTCGCGGCGTTCTTTTTTAAGAGTTTCTTCTTCGGTTTTTGGAGCCAAGAAGTCTCGTTTTGGTTTACCAACAGCTTTGCGAACTTCTTCGATAAGTTCGAGTGGTTTTTTTAGGTGTTTTAAACCAAATTGAAAACCATCGATTACGGCTTGTTCGGACGCTTCGTTGGCGCCAGCTTCGACCATGATAATTCCGTCGCCGGTTCCGGCAAAAGCCAAGTCCAGAATTGATTTGGTTCGAGTTTCGTAACTTGGGTTTAAAACTTTTTCGCCATTTATTTCGCCAACTCGGACTCCGGCAATGGGGCCGTTCCAAGGAATATCACTCATGTGAATGGCACAGCTGGCGGCAATAATTCCGGCAATATCCGGGTCATTTTCGCCATCAAAAGCCAAGCAAGAAACAATAACCTGGATGTCGTTTCTCATGCGGTCGTCGAAAAGTGGGCGTAAACCTCGGTCGATTGATCTTCCAACTAAAACCGCTTCGTCGGTTGGGCGGCCTTCTTTTTTGATAAATCGTGAACCTTTTATGCGGCCAGCCGCATAAAGTTTTTCTTCGTACTCAACTTGAAGTGGGAAAAAATCCAAACCTTCGCGGAGAGAATCGCTAATAGTGGCTGTGGCAATAACCACAGTGTCGCCGTATTGGACGGTGCAGGCACCGTTGGCCTGCTCGGCAAAGCGGCCGGTTTCGATGGAGAGTTTTTTGCCACCCCATTCGGTTTCGAAGCGTTTGATGTCGCTCATAAAATATATTGTGTCCCTCTGAGGCTTAAGACCTCGAATTAGTTTTCGAGCATCTCGGAGTCTCGGAGGGACGGTTAGTTATTAATTTCTAATTTTCTCCGCCGCTGGCGGATCAGTCTGTGGCTGATAATTTGAGAATTTTATCGATTACCATTTCCAAAATTCGTCGTCGACCGCTCCGACTTCTTCATCTTTCTTTTCTACCAACACTTCC
>DOJV01000021.1 GCA_003511125.1 Candidatus Uhrbacteria bacterium | reverse complement strand
TTTTTCACGCAGGATCTAAGTACAAAAGCGACTTTTTAGGTCGCTTTTTAGTTGTTGTTTGTTCAAGTTTGTTTTTACATTATCGGTTTGATCATCATAACTTTTATAGATCATATAAGCACGGTCGCTACATTCTAATGATTCATATGCGATACGTGCATTAAATTCAAAATCCGGGCTTTTCCCCGCAGCTCTGCTGCTGGGTAATTCATTAAAATGGACTCTGTACAAAGTACTTTACGCCCACCTTCGCTCCGTGGCAGGGCTACGGCGCGACAGCCTTCACAAAAACTTACAACCAATGGCTTTGCCAAGCCGAAGCTTCAGCGAAGGCTGGCGGAGAGGGTGAGATTTGAACTCACGGTACCCTTGCGAGTACACTTGATTTCGAGTCAAGCGCCTTAGACCACTCAGCCACCTCTCCATTTTTGTATTCACAACTTATCATACAAATGGATAGAAATCAAGGATATATAGGTTGTTTATAGTAGAGTTAGATGGTAAAATTAAGTCAAAATTAATAATCCGTTTAATTTATGGATAGTTTAGATAGAGTGCCGGCCGAATATCGCGAGAAAGTTCGAGCGCCGGAAATTAAAGGTTTAGAGGGTTTACCAGAAAGCGTCCACGGGGCATTCTGGAAATTGCCGGAGCAAATGAAGAAAAGAATTTTTCCGGAAAATTTTCGGCCGGTTTCTGAGTCTGGCGGGTCAAACAAAGGGGGTTTGGAAGATGTTGTCGCCGGTTTTGATACTGAGACCAGAGAAAGGTTTTCTGCTCATTGTTTAAGTGAGGTTTTTTATCACGGCCGATTCAAAGAAGTTTTTGAAAAGGTTGATGGCGTGAGAATTAAAGAAGAAATTATTCGGCTTTTGGATTTGTTTTGGAGCAATCGAGGGAAAGGTGACCAGTTTATACTCTTTAATAAAGGTTATTATGAAAATTTTTTTAAGGTTAGGTGTACTTTGGAAGAAGCTGTTATTAGACAACAAAAGGTGGTTGATGAGCTGAAAGATTTTATTTCTAAAAATCCAAAAAAAAGAAGGTTGGTTGAGAAAAAAAACATCGAACGCAGAACAGCCGAAGGGCTCTTAGCTGAATTAAAAGAAGATTTGATGGTTTTTGACAATCGGAACGAAAACTCCGAATTTGATTTTTTGACTATCAGCAAGGATGTAAAATCAAGACAACGTCGTGAGAGTGAGTGGACCGCCGTGTTGACAATTACCGTGGAATATTTGGACGCAGACGAATACGCGACGGTTGTTTTTGAGCGGTTAGAAGGTTTATTTTATTTTGAAAAAAATGTTTTTAAAGGTCAATTTAGAAAAGCGTCAGAAGACGAAAAATTGCGCGCAGAGAAAACAATAACCGCATTAAAAGATGCGGTTAACGAATGGTTTTCAGTTCATGAAGGTGAAAAAAGTTTTAAGAGTTCTAATGTCGTAAAACTTGAGGAAAGACAAGAAAAAATGATTGAATATTTTCACGCCTTGATTGCCTCTTATCTGCGCGGAAAAAAAATAGGAAAAAGTAATAATGATTTGGTTGTCGAAATCAGACAAATGGAGGTATTGTTAAATCTTTTAGAAAAGCATAAAAAATAAAATTTAAAAAAACCGTTTCGGAAATCGAAACGTTTTTTTTGTTTTAGATTATTGTTGGCGATTTTGCCGCCTGCCACATTAAATCAAACATTGTTCGAAAGGTTATGGCGACATCGCCGCTTGCCAGTAATATCATAATGTTCTCGCGGCGAGTGGTTAGGTAGGCGATTTTGTTGTCAAAGACAATAATTGTGGCCGGCACTTGGCTGTTTGACGGAAGCAAGCGAGATTCGCGTAGTTCTTTTTGGTCTTTGGCGATGATTTCGCGCGCATAGCGGCTGTCGATGATCAGTTGTTTGCTTTTGATGCCACGTTTGATGCGTTCAGCGATTATTCGTTTGACGAGATAAGGTTCGTGAACATATTCGAGCATACCTGAGCCGCCGGTAATCATACGATATTCTTTTACTCCTGATGAAAATAAATCTTTCCACATTTGTTTGAAGCCGTCGGTCCCCTCGTAAACCATAATATTCGGAACACCGGAAAAAATTTGGTGGATTTCTGCGAGCTCAGAGGAAATTTCTTGGAAGGCGGATTTTTTTTCTTCAAATTTTTTTTCCAAACTTTGCGGCGGCTCGACAGTGTAGACGGTTTTCCTTTTCTTTTTACCAATATGAAACAAACCATCACGGATCATTTTTTCCAAAATCGAATAGATTGTGGTTCGTGGCAGTTTTGCTTGGTGAGCCAATTCAATAACCGTGGCCGAGCCCAGACGCAAGCCGGCCAAATATACTGCGGCTTCTTTTTCGTCCAAACCAAAAGCCTTGAGTCCGGCCATTAGATTGGGGGAAATGTCCATACGCATATATTGTCATCATACTGGATTGATTTGAGAAGTCAAAAAGTGTCGAAACTGTCGTCATGTCTCCCTAATCATAATTTTTCCATATTGTGATAATGGGGCGCGGGGTTTGTTTTAAAATTCATCCACCTTCCTGTTGTGATAAACACGATAAATGTCGAAACCGTCGTCATTACCTCTGGGCGGTTTTGGTGGCCGAGGTTATGTTGAAAGTGGAGAGGGTCTGATCTGTCGTCAGCCCGGCTCCGCGAGGTGAATCATGGCCACCAGTCTCATCATCGGTCTCGGTTCGCCGGTTCTCGTTCTGGCCGCCCACTTCATCGGTGACTTTGCCTGGCAAACCACCTGGATGGGTTTGGAAAAAGGCAAAGACTGGAACGCCATGCTGGCGCATTGCGCCACCTACACCGCGGCCTTTGTTCTTTTCTCTTGCCTGCCTGTGAACTTCTTCCTGAGTTCGGCAGCCGTGGTCGTCATCTTCTTGACCCACGTGGCCATCGACACTCTCAAGGCACGCTTCGGGCTGATCACCTCGATCTGGCTCGATCAGCTTTGCCACTTCGCCGTGCTCGCCAGCCTCTTCTCGTTCGGTATGATTCGGTAAGTCATTTCCGAACAACCCGGAATTCTAGTTTCCGGGTTTTTTGTTTTTTAACTTGGAGACACAACCCCCTCATTGTTAAGGAGGGGGTCGGACACTAACCTTTAATGCCCCAAAAATAAATCCCCTCTGTCCGAGTGTTACTCCAGAGCGAGGGGATTCGAAAAAAAAGGAAACAAGTCTATTTCTGTACTGCTTGGATGATTTTTAAAATCAGGGCGGCTAGAAAAACAATACCGAATAAAATAAAAATTCCGTTACCACTGGTTTGCTGACCAGGTTCACTCTTCTTTTGTTTGTTCAATAATTTTATGAGCATAAGGACCAGTGGCCGACCAGGCCAGAAGAGCCAAGGTGGCGGCGGTTAATAAAGCTAAATCATTTTTGAAAAACGGCACGTCAACCAGGCCGTGGATAAACATTTCCAGAAGAGCTGTTGAAGTGGCAAAAGATAACCAGAACAAAGAAGAATCTTTTTTTTGGGCTAGCCGGAAGTTTTTAAAAATCTGTCTAATAAACATTAAGAAAGCCAAAAGACCAAGTAAACCAAGCTCGCTCCAAATATTTAAAAAGATATTGTGAGGATACTGAAAAATTTCGATTTCTTGATGGTTGTGATAATGCCCGAGGGCAGTTGGATAACCCGAGAGGCCGGCGCCAAAAAGCCATTGGTCTTTTAAAAGATTAAAAGTCTCTTCCCATTGTTTAATCCGAACACCACCGGAGTAGTCGCCTAAAAATATTTTGTTTTTAAAAGTCGGAACCGATAAGGAAACAATCATGGCCAAAACGATTAAAACCACAGCCAAGAGGCGGGTGCGGCGTAAAAAAAGGGCGGACAAGAGCAGGGCGGATGGTATAGCCACCCAAGCCGCTTCGGTTTGCGAAAAAAATACCGCCACCGCGGACACCCCCACGGTTATAAGCCAAAACCAAGCTTTTAAATAAAACTTTTCTTGAAGCGAATGCCAGAAGGTTATAAAACCAATCACAATAATCGGACCTAGATAAAGTCCAACAGCGTTGGGGTAAGGGAAGAGGCTGGTGGTCCGACCTTCGATGTCCCAAGGAATCGGCAGGGCCCAACCGGTAAATTTTTGGACAATGGCAAAGCTGGCTACAAAAAGCGCACCGAGGCCGAGGAATATTAAGGCCGGTTCGGCATCATCGTGCCATTTCAGGGTTGTAAAAAGAATAACGAAGAAGACAATTGGCTCCAGTAAATAAGCTTTGAAAATTCCCAAGGCCGCCAAGGTGTTTGGGGCTACAAACACACCAATTGTTCCGGCAATAATCAAAAGTGCGAGCGGTAAAAGCCAGGGCTTTAACCAATTAAAGTCGTGGTTTATTTTCTTTTGCCACCAAGCCCGAAGCCAGAAAATAATTATCACTCCCAGCATTAATTCCAAAAAAGTTACCGGCACAACCAAGACCTCGAGTCTTAATAAATAAGTCGGCAAACAAGCCAGAAGCAAAAAAACTGCCAGACGCAAATCTCGCCAAGCTATGGCGGCGTATAAAATTAACAAACCAACCAGGAGGAAAAGATACATAATTTTAGAGACGGTTGTTTTTCGGTAAAAGTGTTTTGAGCTCCGTGGTTTTGATGCCACCAACGCTGATCATGGTTATTCCATAAACCAGAGCTCCCAAAACAATGGTTATTAGAACCGGCAGGGTTGGCAAAACCATTATGATCAGATACATAATCAAGCTGGCAAAAATTGCTTTGGCCGTTACGACCAAGTTGGGTAAGGTTTTTGAAACCTTACAAACCGTAATAAAAGTCAGGCTGGCAATTAAAAACTCAGAAAAACAAGTAACCCAAGCCGCGCCCCACATGCCGAATTTTGGAATGAAAATAATATAACCAATAATTGAAACAACGGCCGTAAAAGCGTAACCCCAAGTCATGATTTTTTGTTTGTGTAAGGCGACAATGGTATGGCCATAAAGTGTGCTGATAAAAACACAGACAATGGCAAAAATTAAAACTTTCAAAATCAAACCGGCCGATGCGTATTTTTCGCCGGCAATTAGTGTGGTAAGTTGAGTGGCCACCAGTTGGGTGCCGAAAAATAAAGGTATGGCCACCATGGCAAAAACATTGAAAGCTTTTTGTAGAATATTTTTGAAAACCTCGCGATTTTTTTCGCCCCAAGCCAAAGCCAGTTGAGGTAAAAGTAAGCCCATGAGCATGGTGGGGAAGGCTGTGAGCACATCGACAACTTTATAAGCGGTTCCATATTGCGGGACATCCCCGGGTTTGATCCAGGCCAGAATTAAAACATCACCACGCAAGTAAATTAGGTTGAAAATTGTCGAAATGGCGATGGGAGAGCTACGATAAAAAGCTTCTTTCCAAATTGGCCAATTGAATTGTGGACGAATAACCGTGATGGGTTTGGCGGCAATAAAAACAAAAATAAACCACAAAGCATTGGCGAGACCCATGGCCCCAAGAATCGGCAAAAGACCCAAACCAAAAACCACACAAAGAAAAGTAAAGAGTAGATAAAAACCTCGACTGATCAATTCGGCCAAAACATATCTTTTTAGAGCCAGGTGTTTTTGAAACAAGCCGACCATTGAAGCCGTGGCCGACATGAAGAAAAAAGCCGCGGCCCCGGCCGCCACAGCGGCCTTAGCGGTATTTGAATAAGGCAGGAACAAAACCACCAAAGCCGAAAGCGAATAGAAAAGCGCGCCCGATGTTAAGCGAATCCCCATAACACTGCCGACAATTTTTTTCTCGTCAGCTCCGGGGGTGGAAATCATTTGGGTTAGAGTTAGAGTTAAACCAAAATCAACAAAAACTCCGAAAAAAGCCAGCAAGGTGGTGGCCGTTACATAAGCTCCCCAATCGTCTTCGCTTAAATATCTGGTTAAGATAGCAATCACAACCAAACCGATTAGCATACTCAAAGCTTTGCCAAGCATTTGAATAACATAGTTTTTCGCCACCTTTTGCATGATGCTCATAATGTTTCAATCTTAGCAGATTTTTGGGTTTTTTCGAAGCCTTTAAGGTCAGTTGATAAGTCGTCTGAATTTTGGTAAAATATAAGTAATAAAAATTATGGAGGACAAAATGAAAAACCAACAAGAAAAATCCCGCGAAAGCGATACTCAACGCTGGTCAGAAGTAATCGTCAATATTGTTTTGTCGCTTTTATTGGTGGTGGCGGTGGCTTTGGCTTTGTCGGTTGTGGAACGGGTTTTCGAAAGTCGGGTGGCGGCCGCTAAAACTGCCGGGGTACCGGTTTGGCATGCTTTCGTTGGTCTTAAAACCGCAGAAGCCGCACCTCTTAAAGGGTACGAAGCCTTATTGGTTTCAACTTCTGGCGGCAATTTAACTATGGCGCCAGGTGAGAGCAAGACTGTTTCGGTTAATTTTTTAAATATTGGCACGGCCGAGTGGTTGAGCTCTGGAAGTAATTTTGTTTCGGTTTATACTTATGAACCAAAATACCGAACTAGCGTTTTTGCCGATCCTTCTTGGTATAAAATCAATCAACCGGCTTTAATTTCCGAAGCCAAAGTTGCTGTAAAAGGTAATGGTACTATTTCTCTAAAGCTTAAAGCCCCAACCACAGTTGGAACTTATAAGGAAACCTTTGCCTTGGCTGTCGAAGATAAAGCCTGGATTCCGGGCGGCCAATTTACCATCACTATTAAAGTCGCCGAGCAGACCGTTTCTTCAACCTCTGTTGTTCCTTCAACTTCCTCTGTCTCTTCCACCACCACCGATGGCTACTCGGCTACAGTTCTTTTAAAAAGCATTAAAAAAACTCTACAAGTTAAAGGTGGCGAGGTGGTGACTTTTACGGCCGGAATAAAAAATTCCGGCAGTCAGACCTGGAACGCTCGTTCCATAAAACTACCGGAAATCTCCACAGCTTCTTCGGTTAGTTATGTTGATTCTTCTTGGGCAGACTCAAAAACCGCGATCGTGAAAAACGATTCACCGGTGGTACCGGGGGCCATGGATTTGATTACTTTTAAATTTAAAGCGCCGGTCAAAAAAGGAAACTACACGGTTAAATTTGCCATGGCCGCCGACAATGTCGATGTTGTGACAGGGAGCGAAATCGAGATTCCTATCGAGGTGACAAGCGACGCTCCCGAAGTCAAAGATTTTCCGGTTATCGTCGAAGACACCATAAGTTATATTGAGGAACCGGTTATTCGCGTTGGGGTTTTAATTGTTGACGAAGAAACCGAAGATCAGGTAAAAATTACCTGTGCCAGTGATTTTAATCTTAAAGACGGTAACAACAGTCTGTTAGCTGAAATGAAAGCCGGCGAAGAGGTCGAGGCTTTTTACAAAAAAGGTAAATATTGGTTTAACCGCGGCAAGGGTTTGGAGTCAACTTCATTTTTTATTCGTTTTGAACCGGTTGTGGCCAACGCCATCTGCACGGTAACAAATTTTGATCGACGAATTTCTCGTAATGCTGCCAATGCCGATAATCAATTCCGTAATATTTTGGAGATTCATTATAATGTTCCCAATGATCGCACTTGGCTTATCAACGAATTGCCCATGGAATATTATTTGCGCGGTCTTGGTGAAACTTCTGATCTTTCCAATCTTGAATTTCAAAAAGCTTTATTAACCGCAGCTCGCACTTACGCTTTGTACCATTGGGAACGCGCCACCAAACACGCTTCAGAATTTTTCCATGTCGATGCTTATGCCGATCAGGTTTACTTTGGCTACGGACAAGAAGCTCGAACCCCGCATATCACCGAAGCCGTGGAAGCAACTCGCGGTCAAGTTGTAATCCATGGTGGAGCCACAGCAATTACTCCATATTTTTCCCGTTCCGACGGTCGAACGCGTAGTTGGAACGAGGTTTGGGGCGGCAGAGTGCCTTGGTGCGTTTCGGTTAGTACACCGCACGATGTTGGTAAAACTCTGTGGGGTCACGGGGTTGGTATGTCGGCTTCCGAGGCCTTGGCTATGGGAAAAGAAGGTACTGATTGGCAAACTATTATCAAGTATTTTTACACCGGAATAGATTTGGTAAAGCGTTGGAAATAAATTTAAAAACATGAAAAAAAGACGGCCTTTTTTATCTTTAATTTTAGCGGCGATCTTTTTTGTTTTGCCGTTGTCTTCAAAAGCCGCGATGTCCGGAGCTTTGCTGCAGGTTTATAATCAGCGTGGTGATTTACAAACAGCTTTTGATTCGAGCGGCAACGCCGTGCCTAATACGGCTGCCGGTTTTCTTATCAACTTCGAAGACTGGGCCCGACAATACGGTTGGCGCGAGCACCAAGAATTGGCCGAGTACGCGCCGATTGATTTTCCCAGCCAAATTAAAAATCAAAGTTTGCCAGATTTGACAGCCGAGAAATTTATTATTGTCGACAAAAACAGTGGTTTGATTTTGGCCGAACATAATTCCGACGATCTTTGGCCAATGGCCTCGATTACTAAATTAATGACCAGTCATTTGGTTATAGATTCCGGCACTTCGTTCGATATAACTTGTGCGGTCAGCTCTGCGGATGATGTCGGTGGCGCTAAACTTTATGTAAGCGACGGCGCAACTTTTAGTTTACGCGATTTGCTCTACGCCACCTTGGTGAGCTCGGCCAACAACGCCGCCAACGCTATTTCTCGGGTTGTTGATAATGACAAAGAAAATTTTGTTCGCAAAATGAATGCCGAAGCCTGTAATTTAGGTTTGGTCAAAACTAAATTTGTCGACCCGAGCGGTATTGAAGTCGAAAATGTTTCCACGGCTCGGGAAGTGGCTTATTTTGCCCGACAGTTTTTTGCCGACAGTGAATTAAAAAGTTTTGTTTCCACAGCCTCGAAAGTTATTTCTGTGCTTTCCACCGGGGAAAGTAAAAATTTAACCAGCACCAACTGGATGCTTTGGAAACCAGAATACGACGATATTTATGTCATGGCCGGCAAAACCGGCTACCTCGACGAGTCCGGCTGGAACTTGGTGGTTTCTTTGCGACCTGAACTGGAAAATTCAAAAGAAGAAATATTATTAGTGGTTTTTGGTGCCGGTTCCCGGACCGATAGTTTCCGAGACGCTCGTGCCCTGGCCGATTGGACTTGGGAGAGTTTTGAGTGGTAAACCTTCGTTTTTCTGGCCGTGAATGGTAAAAACAAAACCACCGGATTTTGATCCAGTGGTTATTTTTTTATTCCAAGCCTTTTAGCAAAAGATAGATTTCGGTTTTTTTCAATTCACGATATTCGCCGGGTTTTAGTTTTCCTAAGGTCAGATTTAGGATCCGTTCGCGTTTTAGTTTTGAGACTTCATAGCCCAGGGCTTCGCACATGTGGCGGATTTGGCGATTGCGGCCCTCGGTTAAAACCATGGAAAAAGTATGATCATTAATTTTACCTAATTTGCAGGGCTTGGTTTTTGAGCCATCTAAAATAACGCCGTCTTCCATTTTTCTTATAAAGTCCGAGGTTATAGTTGCGGTAACCTCGACCAAATATTCTTTTTCATGATTTGACGAAGGATGCATGATTTTGTTGGCCGCTTCGCCATCGTTGGTTAAAAGCATTAGGCCAGAAGATTCGACGTCCAAACGGCCGACTTGAATGAGTCTTAGATCGTTTGGCAAATATTCAAAAATATTATTATTGGCTTTTGGGTCGGCTGTGCAAATAACACCGAAGGGTTTGTGAAACAACAAAAAGATTTTTTCGGTTTCTTCAAAAACCGGTTGACCGGCCACTTTAACCAAATCCCCGGGTTTTACCAGGTCGCCCAAAAGAGCTCGTTCGCCGTTAATGGTAACCTGGTCTTGAGCAATCAAATCATCGGCTTTGCGACGCGAACAGACGCCCGACTGGGCTAAATATTTATTGATTCGTTGTGGGGGAGTTTGCGACATAGAATAAACCGTGCGCAAGGCACGGCTATTTTTAATTGGTAATTTTACTTTTTTTCTCTTCGGTCAGCCTAACAATGGTTTCTTTAACTTTTTCCGGATGCGGCACGTTTTTGAAAATAAAACGCGTGCGCTCGCCGGCGGTTTGCACGTAGACATTACCATAATCCAGAAAAGTGTGAAGCATACCCTTAACCTCGGAGGTGGTGTCCTCGACCGTGGTTAGGTGTAGTTCTGAAGCCACTCGAGTAAACAAACCTTTTTGTTCGATATTAATAATTCTTTCGTTGGTGACAATCCAGACGTCAAGATAGTAGTCGGTGAACTCTAAAAAAGCAAATAACCAAGTAATCAAGGCGTAGGCGCTAATAGCCAAAACTAAAGCCTGGCCGATATAGGGTGTGGTTAACCAGTCGCTAATCTGTTCGTTAAAAAGCCAAAGCCCAAGAACAGGCACGCCAAACAAAAGGCTGGTGTAGATAATAATTTCCAAAGGTGTTGTCCAATTTCGCCGCAAAAAAAGCTCCACCTTTTCGCCGGCCCGGGCGTTTGGTAAGTGTTGAAGATCCATCATAAAAAAGTGACCGACTTAAATTCCAAAAAGTCGGTTAAATTCCAGGTTAAAGTCCAGTCGTAGTTGGTAATATAGATAATTGAAATTGCCGCCAAAATAACTGCCCCGCCAATAAAAAGTACGGTTACAAAATAACTGCCAAGGTTATAGGTGGCAAAGCGCAAGAGGTGGTAGATGTTGAATAAACCGTAGATTAGAAAAAGACCGATGACAAAACCAAAAGGGAGGAAGAGTAGCCAGATAGGGAGGATAATGTTGGGGAGGGTGAACATACAAAAATATTATAGCACGAAAAAGGCGGGGTATTAAAAACCTCGCCAGGTATCGTCGTAAAAAATCGGTTTGTTTTAGTAAAATTAAGTCCTGTTTGGAATTTAGAATGTAGTGTAATGATGTAATTTTTTCATTGTTTTGTGCAAACCTGATACACGCCGTTAGGCGATGTAATGAAAAAAATTATACCTTGAAACCTGTAATGAACCAGATCCAGAAGACCAGGCGATAGAGCAAATAAACACCGACTGTGATTGCAAAAGGGACTGCTATTTTCCTAAGATGTTTTGCATTTTTTGCCACTCGTTCATATATGAAAAATCCAATGATCAAAATTAACTGCAAAATACTTTGACCAACGAATAAATATGCAAATACAAGTCCGGGCACGTCGTTTCTAACGACTAATCCAAGCATTTCTCTCACGATACCAAATAGTGCTAATGCGTCTGCGGCAAAAAATGCCAGCAAAAATATAAAAAAGAGCAATTTTCTCTTCTTTATTAAATCCAAAGAGAAGTATAAAGCTCCTACAAGTGGAATATATGGAATAACTAGGAGGTGAGAGACTTCGCCTATCAAAACCCAAAAATTGAATAGTAAATAAAAGAACAGCCCCATATTGATTCCAACCCACAGAACGAAAGAAGAGTAAAATAAAATTACTCTTTTTTGTGGTGATAATATGTTCATAATTTTTTTCATTATTTCAGCTAACGTATCGGTATCATCTGAAGTTGTGATAGTAATTTGGGTGTAGCGTAACGAAACCGGATATAATTGGTTAGACGATGTTTAATTTGAGCAATATTAAATTGATTTTTTAACCTATTTTTGAATTTTTGGGATTTTCGTCCTGGGAATTTTACGAACGCTTACTTTATCGTGGCCGAGAATTTTCGCCTTAACAAGTCGGTGCAAACCATCCAGAATTAACCAGCGCCCTTTATTTTTTTAATTCTTCTCGAATTTGTTTTATTTTTTGAGCGTCTAATACCGACTGTCTAACTTTTTTAATTTCTTCTCGTTTTAAATTATTCTTTTCTTCAACCTTGAATAATTCAATTCCAATCTTCAGCATCGCATCCGTAGATTTATCTTCTGATTCGTAAATTTTTTGCGCAAAAGGTTTAAATACTTCTCTCATCTGTTCACCCCCCTTTGTTAATTCACGTTGTTGCAGGATTTTATCAAGAATTTGATCAGCGTTCATGCCTGGTGTCAGTTGTTCTGAAACTGCTTCAAAAATTTTTCGCCCTCGTTTGATATTTGCTGTAAATTCACTTTCAAAAACTTTTTCTACATCTGCAACGTCTTCTTCAGCTACTTTTCCCGTTTCGACTAAGCGCTGTATGTCCGTCGTGTCATATCCTCTTCCTTGGTGCAATTTGTAATACAATACCTTTCCTGGATGCGATAAATTGATCGATTTGCCCTGAAATTCAATTGGGTAAGGTTTCGTCCATTTGTCAGGTATTACCACCCCCGAATTCCCCAGCGCTTGTCCTTCCGCATTTCTTTCGACAATATGTGTATCAACGAAATTTAAAGATTTATCCCTTCTGATTTGGCCGTTTTCATCAATTGCGGCAATAAGCATATGCTCAGTCTCAGAATCGGCAAAATCTGCGTGACCGACCCTACGCATCACCTTATTTTTTGTCTTATCTTCTGTTCTGGATAAAAATAAACCAAAACCTTTTTTGAGTAATTGAATTTCAAGTGCAGCAAGTTCGTTTTTTTCGATTGATAAGTCTACGTCCTTGTGATTGCCGATATATTTTCCATTCATCAAAGATATATTCAAAGCGCCGTCCATGTGCCAATTTAAATTTGAGTCTTCAAATGCATCGGCAAGTTCGGCAAGTCTTCTGCCCATATCTTCTTTTTGTTCTGGTGTTGCTGGTTTGCGTTCAAAATTTTCGTCAATATTGTCGTCATCAAACGGCACCCACGGCGCCTGTTCTTGCTCCCAATTTTTTGCCCTGATTTCAGAATCCTTTTTCTGGTCAGGAGTCATCATGCTTTCTGCTTTATCAATTTCTTCTTGCGATGGAATATATTTTTCTTTCATATGTTTATTGAGCGCTGAAAAAAATAAAAAAATAATTTTGCCCCGATTAAATGCCCCGAAGGGGCCCGAAAAGAATTTTTAATATTTCAGCTAACGTTTACGCATCATCTGAAGTTTTCATCCCGACTTAGCAGGATAAACTTTTTATTTCAGGCAATGCTTGATTTAATTATCTCAGCCTAAACCTTCATCGAAATTAAGGGATGAAAATTTGGGTCGAGGAAATTTTTCACTCCTTATTATTTCAATAAATGAAAAATTTTGGAGCCAGATATGCGTTGTTATCGGATGTTAGTTGCCGATTTAATAGCACTAACCAACTTGTCATAATCAGTTTTATTAAAATCACTAGTGTCAATGTCAAAAATTTCACCTCCAACATTAAGGGCTTCTA
Organism: Candidatus Uhrbacteria bacterium; assembly: GCA_003511125.1. Taxonomy (GTDB): domain Bacteria; phylum Patescibacteriota; class Patescibacteriia; order UBA9934; family GWF2-40-263; genus UBA12403. The sequence goes on along the minus strand of DOJV01000021.1, from coordinate 213 downwards.
TTTTCCCTTGCAATAAAATTGGCCGCCATTCGTCCAAACTTCCGCTATCAATATGCCCAGGATGACGCTCGTCTGAATTGGCGCGCTTAGTGAATCTATCAAGAAGAATTTCGCCGTCTGTAACACACCTAACTTGAAATGGCGCAAAATCATATTTCTCCTTTAAATCAAGGAACTTCTTGTCGGCAAACTTCGGGTTAAAGTTTGTTTCTA
>DOJV01000022.1 GCA_003511125.1 Candidatus Uhrbacteria bacterium | reverse complement strand
TTAAATTTTTCGGCCTCGGACAAAGCCACCCCGGAAGAATTTTCTATAACTGTCGAATACAGACCGCAAGTTGCGGTGGTATAAGCAGAACGATCGATATCAAGTTTATACCCGGCAATTAAAAGTTTTTCACACATCATGTCGTCGCCAAAATAAATTATGGTTCTGATTTTTGGTGTTGGTGGTGGAGATAAATTTAAAAGTTGAGGATTAACCGTGGCTAAAAGCAGGGCCGCAGAGGTCAGCAAAACCAAGCCGATTAAAGCGCCTTTCATTTTTTCTTTGGCTTTGCTGACCCCCTCGCCACCGCCCGGCGAAGTAACGTACTGGATACCGCTGGCCATTAAAGTAACTATGGCAATAATGCTAGAAATGGCCAACAAGAACAAATACATTTTATTCACATAATCGCCGAGATCGGCAACCGATCTGGTTACGGTACCGGCAATTGGCAAACTAACCGCCAATTCATAATCAATCGAGCCCGGGTAGCAAAAACCGTAAGTCGGACCACAGGTTTCTTTGGCTTTGTAATCCGTGTTATTAAAAATTCCGTCGTTCTTACTGTCTCCGTTAAAATCCTTTTCGCAAAACTCTTTGGACCAACACAAGGGATTGTCTTGAGGATTGGTCCGTGAACTTTCTGTGGTTTCGGTAGCTAAAACTAAATTTGGTAGCAAAAAAACAACCAGCAAAATCAACGATAAAAAAATTGAACGAAGCTTAAACATAAAATCAATTATTGGGTTTCACTCATTTTTTCTATCAAGGCTCGCAAAAAATCGGCCGGGATAGCGCCCTGAACCATTTCGCCGTTCAGAAAAAAAGTTGGCGTGCCATAGACTCCCAGAGCTAAACCTTCCTCATAATCTTGAGCTACATCGGCTTGATGGGTTCTGTTATCCAAACAAGAAATGAAACGTCCGATATCTAAATTCAGAGCTCGGGCATAATCAATTAAAGATTCGCGAGACAAAGCTGATTGATTTTGATAAAGTCGATCAAACATATCCCAAAAATGATCTTGATCGTTGGCGCAAGCCGCGGCCTCGGCAGCTAATTCGGCTTCGGGATGAAGATCGGTTAAAGGGAAATCTTTGTAAACAAGTTGAACCTGATCGCGGTATTGGTAAGCCAACGACCTAACAGTAAAAGCCGCGTCGCGCGAATAAGTACAACCAAAATCACCAAACATGACTATGGTCAAAGGCGCTGTTTGACTACCGGTTGCCGGATCGCCAGCAATCGAAACCACGGCCAACGAACTGGCTGACGCGGCCGCGGTGGCCGCCAAACGACTAACACTCATTTCTTGAGCCTCGGCTAACCGCAGATCGGCAATCTGCCCGGAACGAATTAAATCAACAAAATAAAAAATCCGCCAAATAAACAAACTAATCCCGATTAAGATTAAAACCGTTAAAACCAAGGCTTTAAGGGATTTTTTCTTTTCGGTTTTTGATTCCTCCGAGTCTTTCATAAAAAAGAAAATAAAAGTTATTATCAGTATACCAGAAGGCCTTAGTTTACGGAAGAAAACCTCAGGTCGATTGACTTACTAAGCTAATTCTGTTATCCTAAGCCTGGTAATTTACATTTGATTAAATCCGCTTCCGAATATGGTCGACAATATTCTAAACATTTCTCAAGCCAGTCTGGCAATTTTACTAGTGATTTGCGTACTGCTTCAGGCTCGGGGCACTGGTTTGGGCGCGGCTTTTGGTGGCGACAGTAACGTCTACCGCACCAAACGCGGCATTGAAAAAAAATTATTTCAAGCCACCATTATTGTGGCTATTCTCTTCTTTGGCGTCTCTTTGGCTAATGCTTTATTTTAAAAGCTAAACTTCACCCGAGTGCCAATCGGCCCTTCTTTCAAAATCTTCTTATGAATTTAAAGCACCAGCTAAAAAAAGCTTGGTCAAATTTACGTTCCTGGAAAAATTCGTCAGAAAACCTGGCTAAAAAACAGGTTTTGCACATGACTGCTTCACGGCAGTTTCCCAGTTGGAAACAATGGAAACGCTTGCCGCGCATTCTTTCGATTTCAGAAAAAAAGATTTTACAAGCCGCCTTATCGCTGGCAGTAATTTCTTTTGTAACTCTGGGGGCTTGGTACGTTGCCAGTCATCGTATAGAAATTCCAGCGGTTGGCGGCGAATACACCGAGGGCTTGATCGGTTCGCCACAATTTGTTAATCCTCTTTATGCTTCGGTTAGCGATGTTGACGCTGATTTGACCCAATTGATTTATTCCGGCTTGTTTCGTTGGAATCAAAATGAGGGTTTAGTGCCCGACCTGGCCGAAACCTACGAAATTTCCGAAGATCAAAAAACTTATACTATAAAAATTCGCGAAAATGCCCGCTGGCACAATGGCGATCCGGTTCGTTCAAGCGATGTGCTTTTTACCATACAAAGCATTCAAAACCCGGCTTTTCACAGCCCACTGGCAGTTAGTTTTCGTGGGGTAACGGCTTCTGAAGTCGACGAGCTTACGGTTCAATTTGTTTTAGAAGAACCTTTCGCGCCTTTTCTTTCGTCTTTAACCGTGGGAATTTTGCCTTCATCTTTGTGGGCGGAAATTCCGGCCAAAAACACCCCGTTGACTTCGTTAAATTTGGCGCCGATTGGCAGTGGTCCTTATAAATTCGATAAATACACCGTGGAAAAAAAGGGTGACATTAAATCATACAGTCTGGTTCGCAACCCGGATTATTATGGCGAACCACCAAAAATCGAACGCTTGGTTTTCAAATTTTATCACGATACCCAAACCGCCGTGGCCGCTTTGCAAAATCAAAACATTGAAGGTTTAAGTTTTGTTCCTAGTCACTTATTAACCGAGGTAGAAAAAATTCGCTCGGTTAAAATCCTGCACCCCGACATGCCGCAAGCGGTTACACTTTTCTTTAACGAAGAGAAACAACCATTATTTGAAGACGAGGACGTTAGAAAAGCCTTGGCTTTAACCATCAACAAAGAAGAAATCATTAACACGGTTTTGAATGGCAACGCCACGATTATCGACTCACCAATTTTACCAGGCGAAATCGGCTTTAATGCCGAGGCAGAAAAAATCACGCAAAATATCGAGGCCGCCAAAGAATTAATAAGTCAAACTGACTATAAAGATTTCTCGCCCGACGGCTTTGCTGCCATCAAATCCCAAACCACCGAAGCTGATGAAACCAGCGAAACTTTTGAAGAACTGACCTTGACCCTAACCACCATTAATCAACCAACTTTTATCAAAACCGCCGAAACTATTGCCGCTCAAGCCAAACTGGCTGGTATTAAAATTTTAATTGAAACTACCGAACCCTCACTTTTGTACGAAGAAATCATTAAACCCCGGGCCTATCAAATGATTTTAACCGCCACCCAGTACGATATTGATGCCGACCCTTATCCCTTTTGGCACAGTTCACAAGCCAAAGATCCGGGACTTAACTTATCTCTTTACAGTTCTCATAAGGTCGACGACCTCTTGGAAAAAGCCCGCTCCACCAATAATTTAGAAGAACGTGCCGCTGCTTATCAGGAATTCCAAGATTTGATTGTCAAAGACCTACCGGCAATTTTCTTGTACCAACCGGCTTATACTTACGCTGTTAGTTCAAAAATCAAAAACATCAACTTAGAAAAAATCCAATCACCAACCGATCGTTTTCAAGATATTGAAAATTGGTACATTAAAACCAGGCAGGTCTTAAAGTAAAAAACCCTCCGAGTTTTACAAAACAAAACTCAAAAATTCACGCGGATGTGGCGGAATTGGTATACGCGCAGGTCTCAGAAGCCTGTGGGCGCAAGCCCTTGAGAGTTCGAGTCTCTCCATCCGCACCAGCCTGCGCCGGGCTTCGGCTAGGCGGGCCAGACATATAAAAAATTAAAAAGATTCAGTTTTCCTCCCTATTTGTTTACCGCTAAAACCCTTTGGCCTAAAACAAATAATGAGGAGAAATCCTCGTCTCTTCCCTTTATTAATAAACCGTTTTTTGTTTTTACGTATAAAAACAAACACATTTTATGGTAGAAAAAAACCAGAACAGAAACTCGCGCGACCAGATTCCAAAACAAACAACTGCTCGACGCGACAATTATCAAAAACCAGCCGCCGGCGATTTTAAAAAATTCCGCGGCCGAGTTTTTCACCGTGACCAAGTCCTTAAAAAACCGACCGAACAAAAAAATCTAGTCGCCAAAGCCAAAACTTTGGCCACTAAACCTTTTATTAAAAACTCGACGACTGGCAAAGAAAATATTCCCCTTAAGGTGGTTATCATCGGCGGTTGTGAAGAAGTCGGCCGCAACATGACGGTTTTCGAATACGGCAACGATATTATTATTCTCGACATGGGCATTCAATTCCCCGAAGAAGACATGCCTGGCATCGATTATATTATTCCCAACATTAGTTATTTACGCGGCAAAGAAAAAAATATTCGCGCGGTTATTTTGAGCCACGGCCACTTAGACCACATTGGCGCCGCCCCCATCCTCCTGCAAAAACTCGGTTACCCGCCGGTCGTCGGCCGCGACATGACCCTCGCCATGGTCAAACGCCGTCTTGAAGATTACGAACCAAACTCTTCCAAAAAACTCAAAACCGTTCCGGTAAAATCGGTCAACGATCGTTTTACTTTTGGAAAATTCAAAGTTGGTTTCTTTGACATTGAACACTCCGTCATGGACGCTGTTGGCATTATTCTCGGCACACCATCGGGCAACATCATCCACCCGGGTGATTGGACCATGGGTAAAGATTTAGAAAAAGGCAAAACCCTGACTTATCACCATTTATCAAAAATCCCCAGCCCACGAATTTTGATGCTCGAAAGTTTGGGGGCCACGGATTTTCGAAAAGACACGGCCACTGATAAAGAAATGTACGAGAATTTAGAAAAACTAATCAGTGAAGCTCAAGGCCGAGTAATTATCGGCACCTTCTCTTCGCAAATCAAACGCATTGGTAAACTCATCGAATACGCCGGCAAAATCGGAAAAAAAGTCGCTCTCGACGGTTTTAGCATGAAAATGAATGTCGAAATCGCCCAACAGCTCGGCTACATCAAACCGGCCAAAGGCACTTTGATTCCAATTAACGACATCAACAAATTTCCCGACCACAAAACCATGGTTATTTGCACCGGAGCTCAAGGCGAAGGCAATGCCGTTTTGTCGCGCATCATTAGTGACAACCATCGCTTCATTAAAATCAAAAAGAAAGACACGGTTATTTTCTCATCTTCAGTCATTCCGGGAAACGAACGGACAATTCAGCGTCTTAAAGACAACCTGTATCGCAAATGTGACAATGTCATCCACACCAACATTATGGATGTCCATGTTAGCGGCCACGCCAACGCTGAAGACATCAAAGAAGTTATTCGCCAAGTCCGCCCAGATTTTTTCGTGCCGGTTTATGCCAACCATTATTTTTTAAAAGAAGCGGCCAAGCGCGCCGTGGAAATTAATTTTCCCAAAGAACGAATTATTGTCCCGGACAACGGTTCGATCATCGAATTCCAAAATCATCAATTTAAAATCGCCGATAAAAAAGCCGACACGAGTTATATCTTTGTCGATGGTCTCGGTATTGGCGATGTCTCCCAAGTGGTTTTGCGCGACCGCCAAGTCCTCTCCGAAGACGGCATGATCGTGGTCATTGTCCAAATCGACCGCAAAACCGGCCAGTTGGTCGGCTCGCCCGACATCATCAGCCGCGGTTTCATTTTCATGAAAGAACACAAAGACTTGATCGAGGCCACCCGATATAAAGTCCGCGAAATTGTCGTTGACAAAGACCCGCAAACCGAAGCTGATTCAGATTATATTCGCAACAACATCAGAAACCAGCTAGGACAATTTGTATTTCTAAAAACCGAACGCCGCCCAATGATTTTGCCGGTGGTGATTGAGGTGTAAATTGGGGCTGGAAAGGTTGGAAAGGTTTGAGAGGCTGGAGAGGCGACGGTGTATCTGACAAACAAAACAAACATTGACGACAACTTAAAAAATCGAAAATCCCGGCCCAAATTTTGGGTCGGGATTTTTTGCTGCTTTTTGGTTGTAAACGAAACATTGACAAAATATTTTTTTTATGATATCCTTTACCGTCACTACGATCAAAACTCGTAATGTCAATTTTGTTCGTCCTCGCCCGAGAACCACGGCTCTGACCCCGGGCTTAAAACCACACCAACAGAAGAAAGGAACAAAATGAGCCTCCGTTCCATCCTCGTCGCCTTCCTCGTCGCCTTCCTCACGCCCGCCACCGCCATGGCTGGCAAAGCGCACTACAAACGCCTGGCCCAGGAGTTCGTCAGCATCTGGAGCTACGAGAAGAACCCTGGTGTCTACGAAAAAGAGATCGAAAATGCCTTCGAGATCTTGCCCGGGGCATTCGCCTTCGTTCGTTACGAGCCCGACAACCACTCCGTCTCGATCTACCCAAGCGATCGCCGAAGGCCGTTCGTCCACATCGTGCCCACCGAAGGACATGAAAGCGAAGCCGTCAACTACACCCTCCGTTCCTTCAACTACTGGGGCATCATCGCCGCCACTGCAGACCAGACCATCATCGAAATCCTGGGCCCAAATGCCATATGGTCGACACAATACATCAAACCCATCGGCTGCCCCAACAACTTCTGCGACGGCACCTACACCGTTGTGACCATGTACTGGGTAAACCCCAGAAAGTAGTCTGATACATCTCCGCACTCGCCAAGGCACATCCGCCTGTCGGGTGCTTCTTTTTTGGTTCTTAGAAGAATTCT
>DOJV01000031.1 GCA_003511125.1 Candidatus Uhrbacteria bacterium | reverse complement strand
CCGGCCAAAAGGCCGGTGTTTTTTTCTTCTCAAAATCTTTAACCGTTATCTCCCTCTCCCTTTGGGGAAGTGTTTGGGAGTAGGTTAAAAATTTAGTTGAAGAGGTGAACCAACGCGAATGCGCACGGTGGATCACCTCGAGTTTAAGCCTTTGTACTTTGTTTTGGGGAGGCTGTTACCCAAACCTAACGAGGCTTCGTGCATCTAGGATTTTTGATACACGACCAATTTCTTCATTTCGCCATCCCCTTCGACTAGCTCAGGGCGAGGCGGGGAAAAGAAATTGGGAAAGAAACCCGAGGGGATGGCCGATCGCTAGCCGGCGAGCATGGCCCGCACGGCCGCGATGGCGGCCTCCTCGGCCTCCGGATCGACGTTCGCCTTCTGGGCGAACCCGGAGGCCGTCGGCACGACGGCCTTGACCGCGGCCAGGATGTCCAGCTGCTCGCGGCAGCCGAACGAGACCTGGATGGTCTTCTTGCCGAGGGCCTTGTTGTAGGCCTCCCCGACAAGTGCGACCACGCGGACGCCGGGCAGCCCGTACAGCTGCCCCATGAGGGTGGTCATGTCCACCCTCTTCCCGCGGGCGTCGACCCGGACGATCCCGTCGCCGAGCTCGGTGCGGCCGTCGAGGATCGCCTGGTGGTTGGCCAGGATCTCCTCGTACTCGGCCATCCACCTCTGGATGGTCGTGTCCGGCTCGGCGTGCACCGCGAAGTGCCGGGCGAGGTACACTCGCCGAGCGTCGTTCGCGATGTCCGACTTGACCGCTTTGTTCACCGCGCCGCCGAAGCGGGTGGTGAAGTCCATGCGGTCGCCGGCGTCGGCGGCGGAGAGCAGCTCAAGCGTGTGGCCATCGGCCTCCACACCCGCGGCCTCGAGAGCCCGGCGGAGCAACTCACCCGAGGAGCGGGGGCCACCCTCGGCCTTCTGCGACTGGGGCTCCACGATCAGCCCCTCGAAGGTGCCCATCACGCCGAGCCAGTCCTCGCGGCTGTGCTCGTCGATGATGGCCACGACCTCGTGGCCGGCCTCGCGGATCCGCTGGATCAGCGAGGCCGTCATGGCCGCCTCGCGGTTGTTCACCGCGAGGTCCACGAAGGCGACCTTCCGGCCGGCGGGCCAGGCACTCGGATCGACCTTGTCGACCGTGAAGGCCTGGCAGAAGGCCAGGCCCACCTCGGCCGAACGGCCGGTGAGACGAAGCACGGCCGCGGCCGTGCAAACACCGTCAACACTACCGACACTCAGGACGAAATTGACATTGGACAGCATGTTAATCTCCTTTCAAAGAGAAAACGGCCATGCGAAGCCGACCCACCCATCACGGGCGGGATTTGATTCTCTGCGCCAAAAGCACCAACCAAACTTTGTGCTGTGTCTTTCGACACATTGGCAACGGCACGCAAGGGAATCAACCCACGCTTAGCCGACTTACGCCTGAACACATTGTCCGGTCGCGCTCAAGGCGCAACTTTTCTCCTCGAACCAAACAGTTTGGACGAGGAAAATAGACTCTCCTTTTTGAGGGGAGAGGGGAAAGGGGACAGGGAAGGTTTGCGAGATATTATTTAAAAATATCTAACAGTCCTTCCTTGTCCCCTGCTCCCCTGTCCCCTAAAAACCAAAAACTCTTTTCAAAAGCGCTCACGGAAATTTTCGTCTCAATCTTCGATCCCTCAAGATCAAAAATTAAGACGAACGGAGTGTGGCGAGTAGATGCCGCACCCCTTAAGATCCCCCCCTTTTTTTTACTAGAGGGACTCCTGCCAGATGGCGAGGGCCCGCAGGAGGAGGACGCGGAAAGTCTCCGCATCGCCCATGGCCTGGGCGGTCATGGCAGGGGAATCTTCTCCCCCGTCGAACCACCCCAGACCGACCTCTTCCTTGGCGTTGTCGTGCAACTCCCTGAGGAGTTGTACGACCTCCGCGCCGAGGTCATCGACGTTGCTGTTCTTGATCCTGTGAAGGATCTCGACCTCGGACCCCGAGACCAGCCCGGTCTTGTGGTCGTAGAGGTCATCGAACCTCTGACCCGCCTCCACGTCGGAGACGAGCTCCTCCCAGATCGGGAGCTGGAGGGTCGCGAACAGCCCCTCCTCCTTCCCGTAGAGGGCCCACGGGACGGCCGAGACCAGGTCGCGAACGACCTGGCTCAGCCCACGGACGGTGTCCGTGGCCGAGGTGGGGAGGGGGCGGGTGGCGGGAACGGACTTTAACTTCGACATATTGCCTCCAAGCGGATTGTTTCACCGCAAGGCCCGGGTGTCGTCCGGACTCGTCTTGTTATAGACGAGATTGACTCCGTGAAGAAATTCCACAAGAGCTTTCAAAAAGACTTTTTCAAAACTCTTTTCAAAAGCGCGCGCGAAAAATTTTATACACATTTTTACCCTTGACTTTTTCATTTTTTAACGCTACATTTTAAGTACTCCCCCTCCTAATTCACCGTAACTTTCCAAATCTATGGAGGAATCAACAAATCCACTCAACAAACTAACATCGCAAGTCGAAAACCTTACGGTAAACACCCAACAAATTTTCGATCTTCTCAAAACAACAACTCAACAAGTTAATAATCTATCTGGAAAAATCGATAACTTATCCCAAGAAAACGAAGGGTACTTTTTAGCCATCCAGCAAGATTTTAATAAAATCGACGAAAGACTGGATAAAATAGATTCAAGAATGGATAAGACGGATTCAAGAATGGACAAGACAGATCAACGATTCGACAGAATAGATAAGCGTTTCGACAAACTCGATGAGAAAATCGCTGAAATCAACAGAAACCTAACCAGTATGCTCCGCAAAGGAAATGATAAACTAGTTGCTCTCACCAACAAACTCAGCACTCGCAAAATCTTACCAGCAACCGATGTCACCGAAGTTTTAAGCCTCGAGCCGTTTCCTAAATCCGTTTAATTTTTCACAAAAACCATTAGTCAAAAACTATTGGTTTTTTATTTGGAACCGGGGCTAGAACTCTCTAGCCCCGCTCCTCCTCGTTCCGGTTAGCCAAGGCCTAACATCAGCCCAAGCGTTCCAATCGCCGAAGCGATATAGGTTAGTTGATAAATCATATTTTTTCTCAAAGTTTTTAAACTCTCTCTAGTTTGAAAACTCAATCAAAGAAATATCTATCCACACGCGAAATTTTTTGGATTTTTTCGGTAATTTTTTGCTCTTGTTTTTTTTATTAATGAATGCTATTTTAAACTTGTATGAACCTGAAAATTCTCACAAAAAAAATCGAAACTCTTGAGGAAAAATTGGCTCGACTGGAATGTCGAATCAATCTTTCGCATTCTTCATTAGCCTCAACCTTCAGAAAATCGTGTTCTAAATCCAAAGCTATGACCGACTATCAAATCAAACGACTTAACAACGCTGTCTCGGCATCAGCGGGGATTTTAAAGAACAATAAACGCCTCCCAAAAAATCCGGTAGTCTGGCAAAAACAAATTCGTAAAGAGTGGAACTAATTTATGGATTATCTTTTAGACACCAATATAATTCTTCTTCATCTTAAAGAAGGCTTCTTTAAAAAAGTGGGGATCGATGATGTTTTTGCGGTTTCCGTAATTACCGAGGCCGAACTTTTCAGACTACCCGGGTTAGGAGCGGAAGAAATTAAGGTCATCGATAACTTCCTGGAAATCTGTTCGGTCTTGCCATTAACTTCAGAAATCGCTCGTCGCGCCGCCGATCTTGGACGAACCCGAAAAAACAAACTTCCGGATTTACTGATCGCCGCCACGGCTTTGGAACACAACCTTGTTTTGATTACCAAAAACACCAAAGATTTTCGCCGCCTTCCGGGATTGGAAGTAAAGACAAAAATTTAGATTTTTGCTTTTCAAATCGTTAACTAAAAAAGTTAACGATTTTTTAATTCTCAAAGTTCTCAAACTCTCTCTAGTTTGAAAACTCATTCGAACCGAGGAAGAAGAAACCCTCCTCGCTGAAGATTGACGTTATCCAGAGTGTCCTGAGTCTTGGGCTCGAAAGTTTTGGTCGGAGTTTTTGGCTCGCCAAAGTTCGAGTTGTCCAAGGTCGGCTTATTCCAGAAGTTCTCTCTCAAGAAGTCTGATGTTTCAGGCTTCCAATCGAGAGGCCCACAAGCAGTTGTGCAAACTGCCGTGAGCCATCGAGTGCGTGTCGGATAGGCCTCCGACGGAGCGATTTGCCAGGTTTACTCCTGCCAGCTTCTTGCCGCATCAAGAAGTCTGGGGCCGGATCGAGCTCTTTGCGGGTGAGCCATGGGTAGGTATTTATATTTGCGCGTTGCTACTCGCGCTTGGGTTCATCCACTGAACCTCCTTGTTTCCGCCCTCTGTTTGTGAGGTGTCCGGACGGAAACTTGTTTACTCGATAAACGTCGAGCGCGTGATTGTAGTCAATCAACCAGCCGTTTCATTGTCGCCTCAATGAAACTAGCGGCGGGTGGTAAGCTCAGGCGAGAGCCATATGGTGGTATTTATGTCATTGCGCGTAGCCACTCGCGCTTTGGTGTGGTGGAGAACAATTTCCTCCGGGTTTTGTCTTCTTTTCTTTTTTAAGGGCGAAGACCTGTACCCTTAACCTTGGTTGATTCGTGCGACTAGGTTTTTTGTCGCGCGACCGATTTTCTTGTATTGCCCTTGGGACAAGAAAATCGGAAAGAAACCCTAGGGACGGCCGCTACTTGGCGGCCATCATCCCCTCGAGGCGCGCGGCGCGCGCCTCGAGGACCCGCCGCTGCCGGCGGGCGGCGGCCACGGCCTTCAGGCCGTGGACCGGCCGGGCGGCCCGGCTGGCCGCCTCGGCCCGCAGGGCGGCCGGGGCGGCGGCGCGCCGGGCGGCGGCCTGCTCCCGGCCCGAGGCCAGGAGTTGGTCGGCCCGGGCGGCGGCCAGGGCCGCCTCGACCTTGGGGGCCGGGACGAGCCCGACCGCGCGGGGGGCGGCCTCGGCCCGGGCGGCGGCCAGAGCCGCCCCGGCCGCCATGGCCCGGGCGTCGGCCGCCTCGGCGACCGGCCCCCGGGGGGCGGTTACGGCATCGAGAAGCGCGAAGTCGCGCTCCTCGATGATGGCGAAAATCACCACCGCGGCGCGGGCGCGCCGCGCGATCTCCGCCTCGTAGGCCGTGATCTCGCCGGTCAAGCCGGCGAGGGTGGTGGTGGTGGTGGTGGTAGTAGTGGTGAAGTTGGACATGGTTGCTCCGTACGACAGAACCAAACGCTTATCCTCAAACTGTTCCGACGAAGACCGTCGGGGATCAGCTCAAGGTGTCGGCGTCAGGGTCGGTCGCGCGAATTAATTTAGGAAGGGCGAATTCCTAAATTGGTTTGCGCGGCCGACTCATCCTCACCTCCTGGTTCCTCGCCGCCGCTCGTGGTGAGCTATGGCTAGGGGAACAAGAAGGTAAGGAGAGAACTTTTTCCACAGTGTCCTTGGTTCCGGGATTGCCGGTCTGACATTCGGCCAATTGGTCGTGTCAGGGGCAACTGATCCGGAAACGGAACAGCGCAGATTCATCAGGCGGTTGCCTGAACAGTTCTCTTAGATGATCATTACCGCGTTAAGGCCTTCTGTTAAAAACAGAATTTGATCATTGCTATCAGCTAGGCTGATGGCTGGCCAAATCACGGTTCAATTGTGAACGATCATCCGATTCGACGATGGTGACAAAATCTCTCGCGAGTCCTCGTTGTCGTCTTACAGACTGCAGGAGGTTCGACTCAACCCGAAGGGAATCAAACTCCCGCGCACTCGTTAAGACGTTTCGCTTTAATCAGAAGTGTGAGTCTCTCTCGCAGTGCTACGCCGTAGCTCCGAAGGAGCGAAGGCGAGCGGCTCATGGGGAGCTAATGAAGTTAAGCTCAACCTTTTGCCATCTCACATTTCGGATTAAAGTTACTTCCTGATTTCGTTTCTCAGGGTTCGACCTCTCTCTTACCTTAAGTGCTTATAAGGAAGAGAGAAGTGAGGGCGAACTCTGTTAACGAAAAACCCGTATCTTTCATAGCGAGAGATACGGGTACTTATTACCTATCTAATGTTGGAAGTTCCAAGGTGTTAAGTTTCAAATACCAAGATGGTTGTTTCTTCCTTTAGAAGATTCCTCCTTCTTGGAGCTTGGTACTTACGTGCTTGGCGCTTTTCCAACTTTGCCTTTAACCCCAGGCTCGGGCTCTCTCGCTCTTTTCTTTTAAGGAACCGACTTGGCTCAGGTCTTCACTCCTGTGCCTCATCTTGATGAATCTATAATACCATGTTTTAAAGAATTTGTCAAGGGTTTAGTGGCGCTTTTCCTAGCTTTAGGCTTATTCTAGCCCAAATACTTATCCCCATTGTGTCATTGTCTTAGTGGCAGAATTGTGGTAAAATAGATTTAGAAAATTAAAATCCTTCCCTGTCCCCTTTCCCCTTCACCCCTAAACCCACCCAATATGCCCCACGAAATCCACTTCCCTATCCTCGAAAAACTCGGCCTTTCCGGCGGAGAAGTGCTTGTTTATGAGCTTTTATTGGAAACCGGCCGGCAAAAAGCTCGGGATTTGGTTTCCCCGTCAGGTTTGGGGCGCGGGAATGTTTATAACATTTTGCTTCAACTTGAGGCAAAAGGCCTGATTTTTTCCATAAAAGGCAAGCAAACGGTTTACGAAGCGGCTCCGCCGGCAAAACTTCAGGATTTGGTTGAAGCCAAGATTAGGTCGGCTAAACAGCTCGAAACCGACTATTCAACTGCTCTTTCCTCGCTTTCCTCTATATATAATCTTTCCACCGGTCGTCCGGCGGTTCAGGTTTATGAGGGGCTGGAGGGTTGGGAAAAAGTTCTTGAAGATACCTTGGAATCGAAAACCGAGATTTGCGCTTATCTTGACACCACTATCATTACTGATGATTTGGCAAAAATTAATGCTCGATATTTAAAAAAACGCGTTCGGAGCGAGGTTCAGAAAAATATTTTAATTATTGACACTCCGGAAACCAGAAAGTTTTTTTCAGAACAAAATACACCATTCACCAAAGTCGGTTTTATAAAAAATTTTCCGGCGGTTTTTAGTTCGTCAATGCAACTGTACGACAATACGGTAATTTATTTTTCCCAAACCGAAAACAAAAAGATCTCGCTCGTTATTAAAGATCCGCTGATCTATAAAACGCACCGAGATCAATTTAATTGGATTTGGAGCCAAGCCGAGGTTGTTGATTACGCGGCCTTCCGAGAATCCTGAGGCCTCTCGAAGGGTTTGGATAAAACTTCAGGTTGAACTTCTGGTTCAAAAACAATGTAACGCAAATTTTTATTTTCCGGGTCGCTTCGAAAACCGGTACCGACAAAATTTTTGTCTGTCATTTCTTTAATAACTTGCAGCATCTCCTTGTGTCCTTTGGACAAATCAAAAATTTTGGTCTCGGCGCGAGCCGAGTTTTTTCGATACAATGAACCAACGCGGTCATCGCGTTTCATAATCAATCGGGTTTCGGTTTTTCCGGAAACACCGCTTGGAAATTCTTTGGTTCCGACAATGACAAAACCGAAATTTTCCACATAACTTGTTCCGGCTCGAAGTTCGGGGAATACATCGATGACAATCGTCTTGTTCGCCGCCTCGGTTCCGATGGCATTAATCATAATAGCTTCGCCCAAAGCCGAATCACGCAAACCTTTTTTGATATTAAAAGATTTTCCGTATGCCGCCGGCCGGCCATCTAGGTCGTCTGTTTTGTCAAAACGAACAAAAGCGACTAACTCGCCGTCTTTTTTTAATAAATAAAATTTACCGTCAGAATCTCCGCCGGCCAATTTGTCTTTTAATTCCTGAATCAAAAACTCTGCCGAGTCCGGTTTTTGTTCGCGCCAATTGGCAGCAAAAATTTTCAAAATGTCTTTTTGGTCTTCGGAAGAAATTTCCGCCGACCCACGGCTTTCAAGATTAAGGCCGCGGACTTTTTGCAAATCAATGGTTTTTTCGCCCTTGAAAGCCGTCTTGAAAATTCCGGCAAAAATTACCATGTCGGTTTCATACTGCGCCAGCTTGGCCTGAACAGACTCGGGCGAGAGTTCGCCGGCCTTGGCCACCTCGGCCAAAAAATCTTTGGCGCGCCTTAAGAGTTCTTGTTCAACGTCAGCAGTGCTAACCTTCAACTCTTTGCCTTCGGCCGCGAATTCTTTAATCAACTCCTCGGATTTTTCTTGAGCCAAAAGAGCGAGTTTGCCGTATTGCTCAAAAACCTGTCTGGCCAATTCCTCTGGCAATTTTTCGCCGATGGATAAAATCACCTCGCGGAATTGGTCGCCGTATTCGCAAGAGAGGAAGGAACGGGCGGCAGATGGGCCGAACTTTTGAGACAAGGCAAAAGTTTTTTCCACTGTCTTTCGATCCGCGGCCGCCAAAAATAAACTAAACTGAACCTGCTCGCGCAAAGTTAACTCGACTAAAGAAAAACCAAAATTATTTTCCAATTCGCGCCGCATGGCCGGTCGATGAATTTCTTGCAGCAGCTGGGCACTATCAATATCTTGTTTTGAACCTTTGGGTTGAATTTTTTCATGACCGCCAAAATTTTCAAAAATCTCAAAATGAACTGTGGGCAAATCGGCTTGAGCTAATCGCTTTTCCAAAAAACCAGTCAAATCCGACTGTAGACTAGAGCGATCATCAAACAACATGCTGTTAAGAATATTAAAATCTCGGGCAACCCGGCTTAGACGTTTGTTTATGTTAGCGGCTTCAGAATCCAACTGTTCACGACTTTTTTCCCATTGTTCGTGGTGATAAACTAAAACCTGACGATGTTTTTCGATCACAGAGAACAAAACCGGAGGAAAAGATGCCGCACCGCTAAGCTCGGCCGCCCGAACCAATGACTCAACCTCTTTAAAAAGTTCATCGTCATTACGAGCCCGCTTAATTTTTTCCAAATGATAAACTACTCCGCGATGACCTCCGGCCTCGGCCTCCAGTCTTGATAAATTTTCTTTAACAAAGGTCGTCAGTTCTTGAGAGGCAACAAGATTAGCGTCGCCAGCTTCTTGTTTTTTCCTAGACACCAGTTGATCAAAATCTTTTTGGGCTCCATCAAGAGTTTTAAGACAAGAAAAATATTTTTTCCATTCCGCGGCCGAAAGACAACTGGAAATTTCTCGATGCCAAAATTTTCCATCGCCTTTTTCGACCTCTCCTAAAACACCGTCATTTAAAAGTTCCAAAACTTTTGGCAAAAAATCCGGAGTCCAGTTTGGTCTTTCGCAAGCCTCGAGCAATTTTTCAATTTCCTGAACCGGAGCGGTATCTGGATTTTCTTCTAAAAACTCGCGACCAATAAAAGCCAAACTTTGAGCAGTCCCCGCTCGATCAAAAGAGGCCACAGAATCTTTAGAAATTCGACGAAAAACACTTTCCGTATAAGAAATCTCGTCTGGTTTCATTTTTGAAATAATCAATCGGCTTTCCTCGCCAATCGGCAATCCTTGATCGGCCTGCCGGCCAACACTACGATCACCCGATCTGAATGTCACTCCCCGGGTTGGTTCAACCATTTCTTTTCCCAAGGTTGCTTTGGCCGAACGCGCAGCATAATTAATAAACAAATGTTGTTTTTTGTCGGCCTCAAGATCTGAAACAAATTTCAAAACATCGTAATACAAATCATCGGCCCAACCTTGGGCCAAAGCCGAAGAACCTATGGTGTTTAAATAATTCAAAAAATCTAATTTTTCAACAGTATTTAAACGAGTAAAAGTTTTTTCGATCAATTCTTTACGCTGAGATCCAAACCATTGTAATTCATAAACCAGCTCTCCGACCGTTGATTGACAAATCGTCCCTTGGACCTCGGGAATTCCGGAAAGTAAAGCGGCAATTTCCATCTGCGAATCCAGAGCCAAATAATTAAATATATTTGGGCTTACTGAAAAAGCTATTTCGCGCCAAGTAGCCAAATATTCACCCAAATCTTCACGGCTGTTAGGATCACGGTGTTTGTCTCGAATAAAATTCACGAATTCCCGCATAAACAAAGCCACCCTTTTCTGCTGTTCCGGGTAATATTTTCGATCCTCACGCATGGGAACTCCTAGATGTCTCAAAATCTCTTCATCGGCGCCAAAAGAACCAAAACCCCAGTCGTCGTCTTCCTCACCACCTCTGCCGACATCTGGCAAATAATGTTCTTCAAAATCCTGACGAATTTTTGATTTCAAAAGTTCGTCTTGTTTTTTTTGTTCTGTCAATTCAAGATCTTTTCGAGACTGATCGGGAATACGAATTACCCTACCTTCCATATATTTTCATTATTATTTCCTTCTCATCTTACAACCCCCGCCAAAAAATCACAACCCAAAAATCCGGCCGTAAAATGCGGTCGGATTTTTTTTATATCGTTTAGGGCGAATAGCCGTTCGTCCCTACGATTTCTTCGTTTTCTTCGCCTCGTCGAACATTTTCTTCAAAAACACTCCGGTTGGACTACCTTTCTTAACGGCGACTTCCTTTGGTGTGCCTTCGGCGACAATCAAACCACCTTTAACGCCGCCATCCGGGCCCATGTCGATAATCCAGTCGGCGCCTTTGATGACATCGAGATTATGTTCGATAATCAAGACGGTGTTGCCTTTATCGACCAAACGATGGAGAACTTCGAGGAGTTTTTTGATATCTTCGAAGTGGAGGCCGGTGGTTGGCTCGTCTAAAATGTAGAGGGTTTTACCAGTGGCGCGACGCGAGAGTTCGGTGGCGAGTTTGACGCGCTGGGCTTCACCGCCGGAAAGCGTGGTGGCTGATTGGCCGAGTTGCATATAGCCGAGGCCGACCTCGCGCAAGATACCGAGTTTGTCGGCAATGGCTGGTTGATCAGAGAAGAAGCGATAGGCTTCTTCGACGGTCATCTCGAGAACATCGGCAATGTTTTTGCCTTTGTAGTGAATTTCGAGAACTTCGGCGTTGTAGCGACGACCATGACATTCCGGACAATCAGAATAAACATCGGGCATGAATTGCATTTCAATGCGTTGCAGACCGTCGCCACCGCAAGCCTCGCAACGACCTCCGCCTTTGACGTTAAAACTGAAATGACCGGCACCAAAACGGCGAAGTTTGGCTTCGGGAACTTCGGTAAAGAGATCACGAACGCCGGTGAACAGGCCGGTGTAGGTGGCTGGGTTGGAGCGCGGAGTGCGACCGATTGGCGATTGGTCGATGGCCACGATTTTGTCGAGATTTTCGATACCGGTGATTTTATCGTGCTCGGCCGGCAATTCTTTGGCCCGGTAAAAACGGCGGCTTAAATCTTTGGCCAAGGTTTCCAAAATCAAAGTTGATTTACCGGAACCGGAAACACCGGTGACACAAGTCAAAGTACCAAGCGGAATATCAACAGTGACATTTTTCAAATTAAAACCTCGGGCCCCGGCAATGGTTAATTTTTTTCCGCTACCTTTTCGAACCTTAGCCGGCGCCGGAATTTCTTTTTTACCGGAAAGATACTGGCCGGTTAATGATTCTTTTTCTTTCATTAAATCTTTAATTGTCCCCTCGGCAATAATCTCGCCACCATAAGTGCCGGCGCCCGGACCAACGTCGATCACCCAATCGGCTTCTTTCATCATGGCCGCGTCATGTTCAACAACAATCACACTGTTGCCAATGTCGCGAAGTTTTTTTAAAGTCTCGATTAATTTTTCGTTATCACGCGGATGCAGACCGATCGAGGGTTCATCAAGAACATAAATAACGCCAGTAAGTCCGCTACCGAGCTGGGTGGCTAAACGCACACGCTGCGATTCACCACCAGACAAAGTCATAGCACTGCGATCGAGGTTCAAATACCCAAGTCCGACATCGAGCAAATTTTTGATGCGACCACTGACTTCTTTGGCCACTCGCCCCATAACTTCAGGCTCAACTCCAACCAAACCACAGCAACACTTATCTTGCTTTTTCAAATTATGTTTGCCCGGTTCAAAAACTTTAAAAAACTCGGCCAATTCCTCTAATGGTTTATTAACAAAATCAGCAATGGAAAAACCTAAAACTTTGACACTCAGGGCCTCGGGTTTAAGGCGACGACCTTGGCAGTCGGTGCAAAGCAAAGTGCGCATGTAAGTCTCGAGCTCGTGGCGAACATATTCGGAATCGGTTTCTTTGTACTTGCGCTCGAGCATGGCCAAAACACCAGGGAAAATTATTTCTTGACCGTCGATATCATAAACCTCTTCGCCGGTGCCTTCTAAAACAATTTTCATTTTGGCGACCGGAATTTTTTCGACCGGCAGACCCATGGGAATTTTATGTTTGCGACCAACCGCGGCCAAAATCTTCATCTGCGCGGCCGAATTGCCGGCAGCTTTGGACCAAGGACGAATAGCGCCCTCATCAAAAGTTAAACGCTTGTTCGGAATCACGAGCTCAGGCTCGAAAACCAATTTGATGCCCAAACCAGTACAGCCCAGACAAGCACCGTGCGGCGAGTTGAATGAAAACGAACGTGGTTCTGGTTTGGAAACATTAATTTGGCAATCCGGACAAAAATAAGCTTGAGAAAAAAGCCGTTCCTCCCCATCTTCTTCGGAAACCGCCAAAACCACACCGTTACCATAATCCAAAGCTTTGGTAACAATCTCTTTAAATTTGGTCGGAGTAAATGGCGACTCTGGAACCAAAGTAGCGATGAGTAAATCAATGGAATGCAGTTTGACTTTGTCTTTGCGCATCTCGATGGCCTCATCGGTATCCATAATCAAACCGTCATAACGAATTGCTTTGAAGCCGGAATCAAAAGCTGTTAGCAAAACTTGTTTGTGCTCGCCTTTTTGTTCGCGCACAATTGGCGCCAACAGATAAACCGGACTTTTTTTGCGAAGAACATCAACTGCCGAAACGATTTGATCAAGAGTTTGTTCCCTTAACTCGCGCTGACACTTGGGACAATGTGGATGACCAATGCGGGCAAAAAGAATCCGCAGCGAATCGTAGATCTCTGTAACAGTACCGACAGTCGAGCGGGGATTGTGCGAAGAAGATTTTTGATCAATGGCCACGGTTGGCGAAAGGCCGGTGATTTCGTCAACATCGGGCTTGTCTTGCAGTTCCAAAAATTGGCGAGCATACGAAGACAAGGATTCCATGAAGCGACGTTGACCTTCGGCATAAATGGTATCAAAAGCCAAAGACGATTTTCCCGAACCGGACAAACCAGTAATGACCACAAAACTGTCTTTGGGAATATCGATGTCGATATTTTTTAAATTATGAACACGAGCTCCACGAACGCGAAT
>DOJV01000024.1 GCA_003511125.1 Candidatus Uhrbacteria bacterium | reverse complement strand
TTTCGTCTTTCATGCCGTCTTTCAAACTACCGCGCACGCGAATCCATTCGCGAAGGCCAATCTTTTTGGTTTGATAGGCATAAAGGGCGTCAGAAATAGTAGCAAAAGCCTTGCGATATTTATCTTCCGGTTTATCGGCCACCATGGACATACAGTAAACCGTCCAGGCCAAATCTCGACCCGGAGTGGCTACCGGACCTCCGTGGGCCGGCTTTAACAAGTTTTTGGTAGCCATCATTAAGTCCCGAGCTTCGTTTTTGGCTTCTTCGGTTAAAGGCACGTGGACGGCCATTTGGTCGCCGTCAAAGTCGGCATTAAAGGCATCGCAAACCAAAGGGTGAATTTGAATAGCCTTACCTTCAATAAGCAAAGGTTGAAAAGCTTGAATACCAAGACGGTGCAGGGTTGGAGCACGGTTTAGAAGTACATAAGCATCTTTGGTAATTTCTTCTAAAATATCCCAAGTTTCCGGATGGTCCGAATCAATGTAACGATTGGCCGAACGAATATTATGAACATATTCGCGCTCGATCAATTTAGCAATAACAAATGGTTTGAAAAGTTCCATGGCCATGGTTTTTGGCAAACCACATTGGTTCATGCGCAAATGCGGACCAACCACAATAACCGAACGACCAGAATAGTCGATACGTTTACCAAGCAAGTTTTGGCGAAAACGACCTTGCTTACCTTTCAAAAAGTCGGCCAAAGATTTTAATTGACGTTTTTTACCAGTAGCCGCCAAAACAGTTTTGGAATGACGAGCGTTATTATCGATTAACGAGTCGACGGCTTCTTGCAACATGCGTTTTTCGTTTCGAGCGATAACTTCCGGAGCGTTGAGTTCGCGCAAACGATTTAAACGATTATTACGATTAATAACTCGACGATATAAATCGTTAAGGTCGGAAGTAGCAAAACGACCGCCATCAAGCGCTACC
This sequence comes from Candidatus Uhrbacteria bacterium, assembly GCA_003511125.1. Taxonomy (GTDB): domain Bacteria; phylum Patescibacteriota; class Patescibacteriia; order UBA9934; family GWF2-40-263; genus UBA12403. The sequence continues at coordinate 27,526 of DOJV01000024.1, read as the reverse complement.
ATTGGTCGAAGATCTGGTGGAATAACCGGGATGGTTTCAAGAATCATCCATTCCGGTTTGATGCCGTTTTTATGAAAGGCACGCAAAAGCTTTAGGCGGCGCATTAAACGATCACGTTTGGCGCCAATGGCTTTTTCCAAACCTTCCTCGAGTAGTTTAATGGTCTCCTCGATATTAACGCGCTTCAAAAGTTTTTGAATGGCTCCGGAACCAATATCGGCATCGAACAAATGTCCGTAGCGAAGTGACCATTCATGATAAGTGGCCTCGTTTATAACCTTGAGTGGTTTTAATTCTTTAAGCTCTTTATCAACAATCAAAAAGTCTTCTTCGAGCTCGGCTAATTTGCGATCGCGAATTGAGGCCAAGTGTTCGGCTTCGGTTTTTATTTTCTTTTCATCGCCGGAAAAACGCTGACCCAAACGATCGACGTCACGAGTATACTCGCCATCGATCATTTTCTTTTTACTTTTATACTCCTGCTTAACTTGCTCCACAGTTTGCGCTTTGGCTTCCTCGTTAACGTCGGTAATCAAGTAACTGGCAAAGTAAATAACTTTTTCCAGGGCTTGAACTGAACTATCCAAGGTGGTACCGATTTTGCTTGGCAAACCTCGCAAAAACCAGATATGAGAAACCGGGGCGGCTAATTCAATATGCCCCATACGCTCGCGACGAACATTAGAGTGGGTAACTTCTACACCACATTTGTCGCAAACAATTCCTTTAAAACGAATTTTTTTGTACTTTCCACAATAACATTCCCAGTCTTTTGAAGGTCCAAAAATTTCTTCGGCAAACAAGCCGTGTTTTTCTGGTTTTTGGGTGCGATAGTTAATGGTTTCCGGTTTGGAAACCTCGCCATAGGACCAAGAGCGGATTTCGTCTGGCGAAGCCAGACGAAGTCGAATCGAGTCAAAGTCCGTGGTTTTTAAGGTATCAAGTTTCTGAAACATATATTTTTATATTCCCTATCTTTGGGATTAGACTTTTTTAGCGACGTGAACGCTTTTTTCTTTGTCCTCAGCAAGCTCGACTTTCTTGCCGTCTTTCAAAAGCTCTACACCCAAACACAAGCCCTTAAGCTCGCGCAAAAGAACGTTGAAAGATTCTGGAATATTAACTTTTTTAATGGTCTCACCTTTAATGATCGACTCGTAAGCTTTGGATCGACCAGGGACGTCGTCGGATTTAATGGTTAAAATTTCTTGAAGAGTATGAGCCGCGCCATAAGCCTCCAGGGCCCAGACTTCCATTTCTCCAAAACGCTGACCACCAAACTGAGCTTTACCACCAAGCGGCTGCTGAGTAATAAGCGAGTAAGGACCAATCGAACGTTGGTGAATTTTGTCTTCGACCATGTGGTTAAGTTTTAACATGTACATATAACCAACCGTAACTGTGTTGGCGAAGGCCTCACCTGAACGTCCGTCATACAAAGTCAACTGACCGGATTCTGGAAAACCGGCAGCTTTTAATTCTTGACGAATTTCGACTTCGGTAACTCCGTTCAAAACCGGAGTGGCAACTTTGTAACCCAAAGCATTGGCCGCCAAACCAAGGTGAGTTTCTAAAATCTGACCAAGGTTCATACGAGAGACCACACCAAGTGGCGTCAAAATAACATCAACCGGTGTACCGTCTTCTAGGAAAGGCATGTCTTGCATTGGCACGACTTTAGAAATAACACCTTTGTTACCGTGGCGTCCGGCCACTTTGTCGCCGACTTGAATTTTTCGCAAATCAGCCACGGCTACCTGAACCGATCTAACCACACCCGGTGGTAACTTATCACCCGACTCGCGCGAGAAAACTTTGATGTCAACTACCTTGCCGTGTTCGCCGTGTTCTAGGTACATCGAGGAGTCGCGAACGTCGCGGGCTTTTTCGCCAAAAATGGCGCGCAATAATTTTTCTTCGGCCGAAAGTTCGGTTTCACCTTTTGGTGTAATCTTTCCCACCAAAATGTCGCCTGACTTAACCTCGGCACCAATTCGAATAACACCTTCAGCGTCCAAGTTTTTTAGTTTTTCTTCGGAGACGTTAGGAATGTCGCAAGTGATAACTTCTGGCCCTAATTTGGTGTCGCGAACATCTAAGGTGTAGTTTTCAATATGAACCGAGGTAAACCGATCGTCGTGAACCATTCTTTCACTTAAAATCACGGCGTCTTCGTAGTTAAAACCTTCCCAGACCATGAAAGCCACCAAAGCGTTTTGACCCAATGCCAACTCGCCATTATCAACTGCCGAAGAGTCGGCAATAAAATCGCCTTTCTTAACNNGTGATCTCGATGCGATTGCCGTCGACCGCGCTAATAACACCATCGGCGCCGGCCAAAACCACATGGCCCGAATCACGAGCTGAACGACGCTCGGCGCCGGTTCCAACAATCGGTGATTGAGCTTTAATGGTTGGCACGGCCTGACGTTGCATGTTGGTACCCATAAGGGCGCGAGTAGCGTCGTCGTGCTCTAAGAAAGGAATAAGAGAAGTACCAATAGAAACAATCTGTTTGGAGGAGACATCGACGTAGTCGACTTCTTCAACCGGCACAATTTGCGGTTCACCAAATTTTCGAGCACTAACAAAATCATCGACTATATAACCTTCTTCGTCCATTTTAATGGTGGCCGGAACAGTAACGTGTTTATCTTCTTTAAAAGCATTAATATATTCGATTTCATCGGTGGCTCGAACTCTGATTTTACCATTCTTATCTTTAATCTTTTCGACTTTACGATAAGGTGTTTCAATAAAACCGTATTTATTAATGATAGCATACGAAGCCAAGTGACCAACCAAACCAATGTTTGGACCTTCTGGAGTAGCAATTGGACAAATGCGACCATAGTGAGTTGGGTGAACGTCGCGAACTTCGAAACCGGCTCGTTCGCGAGAAAGACCGCCCGGACCCATGGCCGAAAGACGACGCTTGTGTTCGAGCTCGGCCAACGGGTTCATTTGATCCATAAACTGCGAGAGCTGCGAGGACATAAAAAACTCACGCACCGAACCAATAACCGGTCGAGCGTTAATCAAACGAGCTGGACTCAAAAGTTCGATATCTTGAGTCGACATGCGGTCTTTGATGATGCGCTCCATGCGTGCCAAACCGACACGGAAACGACCCTGAATCAATTCACCAACCGCGCGCACCCGGCGATTTCCCAAGTGGTCAACGTCGTCTGGATCTTCTTGGGTAATATTTAAACGAATAATTTCACGAATGATCTGAACCAAATCTTCTTTGTGAAGAATGCGTTTTTCTTCTGGGGTGATTTCTGGTTCCGAAGAATCAAGACCAAAACGCAAGTTAAATTTGAAACGACCAACCTTACCTAAATCATAACGGTCGAAATTAAAAAACATGGAATGAATAAGTGACTTGGCGTTGTCTGGGGTAGCCAAATCGCCCGGACGAATACGTTTGTAGACTTCGATTAAACCACCGTTTTCGTCTTCAGAAGGATCTTTGGCCAAGGTGGCTTCGATGTAGTGGTTCATGGGGTGAGTATCGATGTCTTCGAAAAGCGAAACGATTTCCTCGTTGGTAAAATAACCAAAGGCGCGAAGCAAGGCGGTAACTGTAACTTTGCGTTTGCGATCAATTTTTACCCAAATAACATTTCTGGAATCGGTTTCAAATTCTAGCCAAGCTCCGCGATTAGGAATAATTTTCGCTCCATAATAACGGCGACCACGTTGCACCTCGGCCGTAAAAAAAGCTCCGGCCGAACGAACCAACTGAGAAACAATAACCCGCTCGATACCGTTAATAATAAAAGTACCGCGCGGAGTCATGATTGGCAGGTCACCCAAATAAATTTCTTGTTCTTTTACGGTACTGCCGCGCTTGTTTACAAAACGAGCTTTGATACGCAACGGCGCTTCGAAGGTCACGTTTTTGTTACGAGAGGTAACTTCGTCGAATTTAGGCTCGTCGAGATAATAATCGTCGAAATGCAATTCCAAATCACGACCAATAAAATCACGAATTGGATTTATTTCGTCGAACAACTCGCGTAGCCCTTCTTGGATAAACCAGTCGTAAGAACGAAGCTGGATTTCGGTAAGCTCGGGGAGTTCCATGGCGTCTGGAACGGTTTTAAAGGAATGACGCTTGACCTCCTTAGGTGGGGTTAACTTATAAATCATAGCTTTTTTAAATTTCTAATTTCTAATGTCCAATTTCTAAAGCTGTTTTATTCTTTAGACGTCAGACACCAGGCATCAGAAATTTTTCTGAGATAATAAAAACCCGTTCCTTGTTTTAAGGAAAGGTTAATTATTTTTTTTATTGATTAGGCAGGTTGGCGCCATTACTTCCAAAATTTGGAGAGTAATAGTAGCCAAAATTCTTTTCGCCAGCATGGAAATATTTTTTTCATGCTTACCGCCCGGTTTTAAGAGAGATGAATCTCTTTAAGTAGAGCGTCAAGCTTTTGCTGGAAGGTCCGCCCGGTAGACCTGTCTGCCTCAAACGGGGCGAAGATTAGCCGAAAAAGTTTCGGCGTGTTCGCCAAGAATATACCAAATCTGTGGACAAACGTCAAGGGGTTGAAGTCGGATATTTTTTAAAGCTGTCAAGTTTTTGATTTTTTTGGCTAGGTTGAGCGCAGGATAGATTTCTGATAAGCTTGTCAAGAGGTAATTTTGGGGGAGTTATACACAGAGAAAATTCGAACCCCCTCCCTGGCCCGTGGCGGGCTTTAGCCCTCCCCCTTGGGGGGAGGAACGCGTTTGTACGGGGATCGTGCGTATTCGAACTCCTTCCCCTAGGGGGAGTCGGGGGCGATGAACGATAAAACAAAAAAACTTCCGGTCCCGAAGCCGCAAAGCACAGCGATGATTGAGCGAAGAAACACCAAGCCAATGTTAGTTGAATACGAGGAGAGAGATTTTCCCGCACAATTAAGCGCGGGTAAGTATTCATTACACTGATTCGGCGACATCACGTACTTTACGGCTTTGGAACAAGAAGTTGTCTACGACTATATATTTAACCACTAATTTTGGTTTGTAGCAAGAGAGTGGGTGGAAATTTCTAATTTCTAATTTTTAATGTCTAATTGTGGAAGTTTTTTTAAGCGAAATCCTTCATTAGAAGTTAAAAATTAGACATTAAAAATTTCCAAAAAACACAATCGCCCCAAAACGGAAGACAAGAACCGCGAGTGGCTCCAAGGAGCATCATCGGCAGAAAAAGATCGTGGTCAGAAGAAAGCCAAAGCCTTGTTCTAATCAAATCGTTTTCCAATAAGAGTAGGTTTTGCTCGGCAACAAAGTCGAACAAAACCCGGTTCTCTTGTCCTCCGTTTTAGGGCGGGGTGGGTGGTGGTGGGTGGAGTAGAAGCGGTCTCGTGGCGAGACCTCGTAGAATTCGTAGAAGGTGTAAATTTACGGTTTCTACGATTTCTACGAAGCTTCGCCACGAAGCTGATTTTACATTTTTACCAAGCAGCTGCCGGGTTTACACTTTTACAACTTTTACACTTCTCACTTTTTTCACTCCTGAATCCGCGTCTTTTGACTCGAACTCGGGGGCGGGGCCGGCACGAAGAAGAATTCGCACGGCCCGGGAGAGGTGGCGATTAGGCCTCGGGGGAGGCTTCGATCGCCTGGTGCCGGGTGGCCTCGACAACCTTCCGCTGTTCCCGGCGGCGGTTCAGCTCGGCCATGACCTTGTAGGTCAGGATACCGAGGAGTGCCTCGTCCACCAGGGGGACAGGGTCGATGACCACGATATCGAGACCGAAGAGGACAGTGATGGCGACGAGAATCGCCCAAAGCCCCCAATTCGGGAGTCGACGCAGGACCCTTTGGTCCAACCACTCGAAGGCCGAGTGGATGACGAAGGGTTTGGCGGCAGGAATCATTCAATCCTCCTTTTGGGCCAGACTAGGCCCTTGGGTTGGAGATGAAGGGAAAACAAAAAACACCTATATTTAACAGAGAAAGCTTTCGCGGCTAAATACAGGTGTTTTTATCAACTCCGACCTTAACTCTCTCCAGGGACAAGGTCGGACCCAGTGAATTTTGAACCAGGAACAATATCACATTTTTTGGTTTTTGTCAATGGTCCGGGAAAATGGTAAAATAATCGATGGAATTTTCTAATTTTTAAATTTCCTAATTTTCTAATCTATTGCTGTCCCGAATTTAGAAAAAACTTCCATAATTAGAAAATTTTCAAATTCGAAAATTAGAAAATTTTTCCGATATGTCTCGCAAAAAAAAACATAAATATCGATCCGAACCGAAAAAATTTGAATTACCAGAACTTAATCCGGAAACCAAACGCGGTGTGGCTGTAATTTTTTTATTTGCCGCGGCCGCGCTTTTACTGCTGGCTTTTTTTCAAATCGCCGGCACCATCGGCTTAGTTTTAGATGAACTAATGGCCAAAGGTTTTGGTTTTGATCGAGTCTTGATCCCTATTCTTTTTATTGTCATTGGTTTTTCTCTGCTCTTTCCGGAACGCAGCAAGTTAGGAACTTGGAATTATCTTGGTCTGTTATTCTTTTTTCTTTCTTTTAACGGTTTAGTTAATTTATTTTGGAACGACAGTCTAAATCCGGGTTTGGAAAAATTAATGGAGACCGGCGGCTTGGTTGGCCAAGCTCTGGGGACAACTCTACAAAATATTTCTAGTTTTTGGGGAGCCTTTTTAATGCTGACAGCCATGCTTTTGATTTCTGTGCTTTTAACTTTAAATACTTCTCTTAGAAAAGTTATTGGTTTACACCGTCATCTAACCGGTTGGTTTGGCGCCATGATTCATAATCGACGCAATGCGGCCCTAATGCGCGAAATAGACCCCGAGGTTGAAGAGGTTGAAGAAATCGAAGATTTTTCCGAAGACGATATCGAAGAAGTCGACGAAGAAGAAACCAAAAAAGCTTTCCGAACTTCCAGTCTGACCCCAGCGGTAGTTCCACCAACAGAAAAAGTTTTAACCACTCGCCAACACCGAAAAGTTACTTTGCCCATTGACTTGTTAGAATATCGCTCGATGAAAGTTAACTCCGGGGACACCGAACGCAACAAAGAAATCATTCGACGAACCTTTGAACAATTCAGTATTTTAGTCGAAATGGGCGAAATCTCCGTTGGCCCAACAATTGCTCAATATACTCTTCGGCCTTCTGAAGGCGTCAAACTTTCTCGTATTGTAGCTTTACAAAACGATTTAGCTTTGGCTTTGGCGGCTCACCCCATTCGTATCGAGGCACCTATTCCCGGCAAATCCTTGGTTGGTATTGAAGTCCCTAATCAAACTATTGCCACGGTTTCTTTACGCGAACTTTTAGAATCCAAACCCTTTAAATCCCGAAGCGGCGCCTTAAGCATTGCGCTTGGTAAAGACGTCACCGGAAAAGTTTGGGTGTCGCCACTCGAAAAAATGCCACACATGTTAATTGCCGGCGCCACCGGTTCTGGTAAAAGCGTTTGTATTAACACTTTGATTGTTTCCTTGCTTTACACCAACAGCCCGGATGACTTAAAAATGATTTTAGTTGACCCTAAACGAGTTGAACTTACAGCCTACGAAGGCATTCCTCATTTATTAATTCCGCCAATTACCAAAGTTGACGACACCGTCAATGCTTTAAAATGGACAGTCCGCGAAATGGATCGCCGTTTGGATTTGCTTTCCAAATTAGGTGCTCGTGATATTGCTTCTTATAACCAAAGGGTCGAAGAAAAAATGCCACGCATTGTAGTCTTTATCGACGAATTGGCCGACCTAATGTCAACCTCTGGTCACGAGGTCGAAGGCGCGGTGGTGCGCATCGCACAAATGGCTCGAGCAGTTGGCATCCATTTAGTCTTAGCCACTCAGCGCCCCAGCGTCGATGTTATTACCGGCCTCATCAAAGCCAACTTCCCATCACGCATTGCTTTTGCCGTGGCCTCGCAAACCGACTCGCGAACTATTCTTGACTGCGCCGGCGCCGAAAAACTTTTGGGCCGCGGCGACATGCTTTTCACTTCAGCTGAACTTTCCAAACCAGTTCGTTTGCAAGGCGCTTATGTTTCCGAGGCCGAGGTTGGTCGAATTGTTGAATATTTAAAACGCGAAGAAATTCCAGATTATAATTACGCAATTTTAGAAAAAGAAAAAACCGGCTCGATTTTTGATGGCGCCGCGAGTGACGACAACGATCCAATGTTAGACGAGGCCGCAGGTATCGTTATTCAAGCCGGCCGCGCCTCAACCTCTCTTTTACAACGCCGTTTAAAAATCGGTTATGGTCGAGCCGCTCGTATTCTCGACATCTTGGAAGAAAACGGCGTAATCGGCCCACCAGACGGTTCTCGACCACGTGAAATTCTATCTACTGTCTGGCCAATAACTTCTGGCGGAACCAATGACAACGAATTTGCTGAACGAAAAGAATTTTTAAATATCGAAGAAGTGCTTGAGGTGCCTGCAGAAAAAGAAGAAATCCCCACCGAGGAAGTTGAAAAAACAAATGTAATAATTACCGAAGAGCCTGATGACAAAGAAATGACCGAGGAAGATTTTTTAAACGCTCAAGAAGGTAACTATTTGGACGAAAAATAAGTTATGGCATTCTTTGTACGCAACCTAAAGAAAGAGGAATGTCTTGGAGAAAAAATTAAAGCTCTTCGCAAACACCGCAACTGGACTTTGCGAGAAATGTCCGAGGCTACAAAAATTCAACGTAAATATCTGGAGGCTTTTGAAAACGGAAAGTACGACATTTTACCCGAACCAATTTACGCCAAAAACTTTTTAAAAAAATATATCTCAACTTTGGGTGGCGATCCAAAATATTTTATTTCTTTGTTTGAAGAAAATGTCAGAAAATGCGATTTGGTTAGTCCGCACCGTTTACCGGCTCAACGAGCCCGAGCTTTAGCTTTTTTTTCAGCTCATCGTCTTTGGAAATTTTTGATCGGCTTGGTTTTCGTCGCGGCCCTGGTTTCTTACCTTGGTTGGCAAATTACCAGTCTGCTAGCCCCGCCGGTAATCACAATTTTTGAACCGACCGATGGAATCGAAGTTCAAGACGCCACGATTACCATAAAAGGTACGGTAAATCGCGAATCAGAAATTTTTGTTAATAACAACAAAATCATTCCGGATACTGACAGAAATTTTTCCACTAAAATAACTTTGGAACGAGGACTTAACGTTATTACCATCGAAGCCAAAACCAGACATTCAAAAATGGCAACGGTTTATAGAAAGATAGTTTTAAACCAAAACCCAATAAATTTGCCGGGTTTATCCACACCTGCGCCATAAAAAATTATCCACAGCTAAAAACAAACTGTCAGAAAACCCTAACTTTAGGATAAAAAATCTTGTCTTTGACAAGGTTTTTTTATTAAAAAATCAGTCGAAAAAAACTTACATTTTTGACCATTGCCTTTTTCGCCCAAACCTTTAAGATAGAGGGGTGATTAAAGAAAAAACTTTATAATTTGAATTTTTAAAAACTTATGCCCAAACATATTACAGAAGAACCAACCGGTAAAAATCAAGCCGCGAACGAAGCTATCGCCCAAATTCGCCAACGTTTTGGCGAGGGTTCAATCATGAAACTCGGCGATGCCAAAACCATGAAGGTCGATGTTGTTTCGACCGGCTGTCTTTCGCTCGACATCGCGCTTGGGGTCGGCGGAGTACCGCGCGGCCGAATTATCGAAATTTTTGGCCCAGAATCTTCCGGAAAAACCACTTTGGCTCAACATATTGTTGCCGAAGTCCAAAAACTCGGCGGCGTAGCCGCCTTCGTCGACGCCGAACATGCCCTTGATCCAGATTACGCCCAAAAAATCGGTATCAATATTAACGACATGCTTATCTCGCAACCAGACACCGGCGAGCAAGCCTTGGAAATTGTCGAAACCCTGGTTCGTTCCAACGCCGTCGATGTCATTGTTATCGACTCGGTTGCGGCCCTTACTCCAAAAGCCGAAATCGAAGGCGACATGGGCGACTCGCATATGGGTTTGCAGGCCCGCCTTATGAGCCAAGCCTTAAGAAAGCTAGCGGCCATTGTCGGCAAAACTCACACCGTCGTGATTTTCATTAACCAAATCCGCCACAAAATCGGCGTCTTCTTCGGTAATCCAGAAACCACCACCGGCGGCAACGCTCTCAAGTTCTACTCATCTCTACGCATCGAAATCCGTCGTTCAGCCCAAATCAAGCAGGGCGAACATATTATTGGCAACCGCACTCGGGTCAAAATCGTTAAAAACAAAGTCGCCCCACCGTTCCGCACCTGTGAATTCGATATTCTTTATAACGAGGGTATTTCCATTGCCGGCGATCTATTAGATGTTGGCGTCCCCGGCGAAATCATCAAAAAGAGTGGCAACTCCTACACCTTTGGCGAAGAAAAACTCGGTGTTGGCCGCGAAAACGCCAAACAGTATTTGCGTGAACACCCAGAGACCATGGCTGTTATTCGCGAAGCTATTCAAGAAAAAATGAAAACCGGTGATTTTATGTTGCCGAGTAATAAAGAGGTGATAAAGAAAGACGAGGAATAGACAAAGTTTAAAAAAGATTTACAAAAAAAACCAATCGCGCAAGCGATTGGTTTTTTGTGATCTCCCTTGACTTTTTATCCAAAAAGTCTAGTATAACCTGTCTGCACCAAAAACCAACCAAGGTGCGGAATGGAGAAAACCATGAACATCCTCTTCCTGCTCGCTCTCGTCTCGTCGCTCTTCGCGGCTCTGCCAATAGCTCTCGACCTCGACATCTCGGCCTCGACCGCCGAGTCCGGAATCGTCATCGGCAGTTCTGCCGACGTCTCCGTGGCCACGATCGAGTTCACCGAACTGCGCGGCCAGCGCGTCGTGGTCACCAAGCTGACCGTTCTGAACTGCCTCGTCGGCGGCGATGATGGAGACTGCACCGACACCGGCGATGTGCCAGGCGACGACACAGCCATCAACTCGGTGACGATTTCCTACGCCGATTCGACCGGCGCCACCGAGACCCAAACTAGCTACTTCGTGTCTGGCGAGACTGTCTTCACCGGACTCGATTTGCTGGTTCCGTGTCGACGAACCGTCGAAGCCGACTTGTGGGTCGATACCGGCACGGTCGATGGTCGACCGGCGACTTCCGGCGATCAATTCGCCCTGGTCACCAAAGCCTTCACCCCGACCGACTTCGCAGCCACAACGCCGCGCGGTCTGCCGCTGACCGGACGCAATGTCCGCAGCGCGGCCGAAGGCGAGATCATGACCCTCACGAAGACCAAGCCGACGATCTCCTTGACTGCGGGTAGTCCGTCTGGTGCCGGGATTCCTGGACGGAGTGAAGTTTTCCGCTTCGACATCGCCGCCAACTCGCATGGTTACGTCGGACTCGATGAACTGCTCGTCGGTGTCGTGGCCACAGACCTCGCTGGTTCGGGTTGGAACTCGCTCGCAAACTTGGGACAAGACACCAAGTGGGCTCTGTACAACCTCCGCGACATGTCGACGCCAATCGAGTTCGACGTGGACTTCTACGGCTCGACGACCGAACTCGAGTACGTCCAGATCTACCTCGAGGACGAGATCGCCGCCGGCTCGACCACGACCTACGCGCTCTACGCCGACACGACCGGCGCAAGTGCCGCAAACGACGATACCATCTTCGTCTACCTGCCCGACGAGGCCGAAGCCGACGACCTCGGCCTCGACGCGATCTACTGGAGCGACGACTCGACCGGCGTCTACTACGACGGCGAGTTCGTCAATGTTATGCCGCTCTACGGTGGTACCATCACTTTTTAGGGCGAATGGCCATTCGCCCCTACGACGATGACGACGTTCTGCCGACAGCTATCGCTGGCGGCTTTTTTTGACTTAAAATTTTTTCCTGCTAACATAATCAATCTATGGACAATTTAAAACCGATCGTCAATTTTTTATTCGAAGCTGGTATGCTGCAGAAAACGCCACGCAGTGGGTTTTTCTTTTTGGGTTCTGGCGAACAATCGGTGGCCGAGCACGTCAATCGGGTTTGCTACATTGGTTTGGTTTTATCAAAAATGAACGACCAAGCCGATCTCTCCAAGGTTTTACAAATGTGCCTGCTCCACGATTTATCCGAAGCTCGAGTTTCTGATCTGAACTACGTCCATCAAAAATACAACGAACGTCTTGAAGAAAAAGCTGTCAACGATCTCGCCGCAACCCTGCCATTCGGAAATGAAATAAAAGGGCTTGTCGAGGAATACGAAAAACGAGAATGCCTCGAAGCCAAACTCACCAAAGACGCCGACAACCTCGAATTTCTTTTGTCTCTCAAAGAACAAATCGACATTGGAAACACCCGCGCGCAAACTTGGGTAAAACCAGCTCTCAGTCGTCTTTTAACCGAAGAAGGAAAGCAGTTGGCCGAAGAAATTTTAAAAACCGATTCTGATGGTTGGTGGTATGGAGATAAAGACGACGAGTGGTGGGTGAATAGAAATAAGTAGATTAAAAAAATCGATCGTTTGAACGATCGATTTTTTGTTTGACCAAAGTTAATTAACAGAGTAATTTTATTATCGGAGGCCATCATGAAAACACATGCGCGGCACCTTTCCCGAGGCGCTCTTGTCCCGACAGAGCCTTTCAGCCACCATGGCGAACCGCTCGTTTATGGCGGAGCCTTCTCGTACACACCGACGATCTCACCAGTCGAACAGCTTCGCCTTGCCGACGATTCGGCCGGCCGAGCGATCGCCGAGGCCGTTGCCTTGGCCGTGTCCACGCCGCCAAGAAGCGCTTACCGCGCTGATGATCCATTAGGCTTCCCATGGAGCACTGTCGAACTCTTGCCAGTCGAAGAATAATCATGAACAACTCCCTTGCTGCTGGTATCACGATCATTATGGTCGCCGGTATCTCTCTTGATATCGGGTTCGCCCTGACACAAGACGCCACCGACCGAGTCGGTGGCGAATTTTTATACAAAAAAATCGATCGCAATCACGATCGATTTTTTTTTATTTTTTATGAATTGACTCTTTCGCAATATTCACCGGTATCTGTATTCACTAAAACTTCTTCACCCTCTTTCAAAAAAATCGGCACACGGATAGCTAAACCATTATCAAGAATTGCTTCTTTAGTAATATTGCCAGACGCTGTATCGCCTTTAACAGCCGGCTCGGTGGAAGAAACCGTGTATTGAACTTTCATTGGTAAATTAATGGTCAATGGATTTTCGCCATGCATGACAATAGTAACCTCCAAACCTTCTTTTAAATATTTTCCACTATCGCCGATATCATCAATACCGAGTTGAATTTGTTCGTAGGTTTGATTATCCATGAAAGTAAAAAACTGGCCATCGCCATACAAGTACTGCATTTTTTTATACTGAACATCTTCGAAGTCCAAAGATTCCGCGGACTTAAAGTTTTGTTCCACAATTTTGCCGGTTTTGATATTTTTGGCGCGACAACGTACAAAAGAACTGCCTTTGCCCGGAGAAACTCGTTGAAAATCAACCACAACTAAAAGTTCGCCGTTTTGTCGGATAACCGTGCCTTTTTTGATATCGTTGGGGGAGGACATAATTGATTTTTGAGAGTCTGTAGTCGATAGTCTGCGGCCAATAAGTTTTTCAACCTATTGACTACCTACCACGCAACCACACTTACTTTTGTACAAACGGCAACAAAGCCATAACACGAGCACGTTTGATAGCCGTAGCTAATTCACGTTGATGTTTGGCACAAACACCACTGCGGTGGCGCGGAACAATTTTGGCAAAAGAAGAAGTAAAACGACGAAGAAAACCAGAATCTTTATAATCGATTTCGATTTTTTTGTTAACACAAAACGAACAATGGCGTTGTTTTGGTTGAGTGTTTTTATTATTAGATTTTTTCATAGGAGTGTTAGGTAAAAAATGTAAAATCGGCTTTCAGCCTCGTAAAAAAAGTAAATTTACTTTTTTTACACTTTTACATTTTTACAAAAATTAAAAAGGGATATCTTCAACTTTGATTTCGCTGGTAGGATCAATGGAAGGGTCGTCGGTGGAAACGGGAGAAGCTGGGTTAAAACCAGTTCCGCCACCGGCGCGATCTAGGATAATGATATTCTCGGCAACGATTTCTGTGCGATAGCGTTTGACGCCGTCGGCACCTTCCCAATCACGAGTCTGCAAACGACCTTCGACATAAACTTTTTTGCCTTTGGTTAAAAGCTGGCTGCAAATTTCTGCTAACTTACCCCAAGCTACAATGTTATGAAACTCAGCTTTGTCTTGACGAACACCATTGGCATCGGTCCAGCTGCGATTAGTGGCCACACCAAAAGTGCAAACCGTTTGGCCAGAAGTTAATTGTTTGGTTTCAGGATCGCGAGTTAAGTTACCAAGAATGGTGGCGCGGTTTAAAGAAAACATAAGTTTAGAATTTTCAAATTATCTAATTTTCGAATAATTAGGCTTCGTCAGAAGGATTGGCTTCCAAAATCTCGTCGAGTTTTTTGTCGAGATCTTCCATGGAGAGGGTTTTTTCTTCGCGGACCATAGGTTCNNGCTTCGTCTTCTTCTTCGGAAAGCGGCGCGACATAAGATTCGAGTTTAAAAGAACGGTCAGGGATACCTTTTGGCAGCTGAATAATCATGTGACGCATAACCTCGTCGGTCATACGCAATTCTTTGTCCAAATCAATCAAAACTTTTGATTCGGCCCATTCCTCACCAACCGAATCAACTTCGATGTAGTTAAGAATGTAGGAACCGTGACGCATTTGCTTAATAGGGTAAGCTAAACGAATCCGGCCCAAATTTTCCTCTTTAATAACTTTGGCTCCGACCTTTTCAATCAGGCCGTTGACCTTGGTTTGGATCTCCGCGATCTCCGCATCGGTATAGCGGGTCGGAAGGATGTAAAACATTTCGTACATCATAGTGTGTCGCCCCGTCACGCGGACGGGGACTTTGGTTAAATAACGCCCCAAAGTATGGACGACTTATTAAATTGTAAGCGCCAGAATTGTAATATATTCGAAGAAATTGGTCAAGGCCGCCGAGCCCCGGGGATCACATAAACAACACAAGCTTTTTTATCCACTTCCACGCGAAAATCAGTGTGATAAACTGAGTTGGGTTTTGTTCTTTCAGGAGGATTCGATGATCACTAAAAGAATCCAGGAAGCCACCAAGAATCACCTGCGAGTTTTAGCCAACCAGCTGGTTGCCGAGCTTATCCTTCGCGGATTCGTAACCGAATATCCGCCAGCTCGCGATATTCGCGAACGCAACGGACGTATTCACGTCATTGCTGGCGAAATGTTCTCAGGTAAGAGCGAAGAATTAATTCGACTTCTGCGACGCAACATCTTCGCCAAGATCGGCTTTGTAGTCTTCAAGCCAGCTCGCGACAATCGCACCGAAAACGTCTGGTGCCGCAACGGTCACGAACTAGAGGCCATCAAAGTCCACTCATCCCGCGAGATCCTCGAGTATATCGTTGCTCATCCAGAGGTTCGGGTCATTGGCATCGACGAAGCTCAATTCTTCGAGATGGACGATCTTGTTGTAGAAGTGGTTCGTACTCTGGCCGACAAGTATCACATCGTCGTCTTTGTGGCTGGATTGGACATGACTTTTGAGGGCGTGCCCTTCAACAACATGCCATTCCTCATGGCTATCGCCACCGAAGTCCATAAGGTCCACGCTGTCTGCGTCGAATGCGGCCGCACCGCGACCTACAGTCGCCGCAACCCAGAACTTGGTTCGGAACAAATCGCCGTCGACAACCTCAAGCAAGAACGGTACCAAGCCGTCTGCCGCCGCCACCGCCCTTTCTAATTCCTTCCTTCATCTTAATTCCCCGCCCCTCGACAAACTCTAGGCGGGATTTTTATTTTGCGACACTCCGTGGTATTATTTTGGGGTGGAGGAAGACACTAAAACCTACCAATTACTTCTATGAAATTTTTCATTCTCGGTTCTCATCCCGCTTTATCGATCGCAGAAATCGCGACGGTGGTTGGAACAAAAAAAAATTATTCCAAGTGCTCGAAAGAGGTTTTGTTGCTCGACGAAGTTGAGCAAGAGGCCGAAACACTACAAGAGCGACTAGCCGGCACCATTAAAATTGGCGAGATTGTTGGCGAAGTAAAAAAAATCGACCGCGACGAAGTGGCCGAGCTTTTTATTGCCTTGCTTTCGTTCACCGAAAAACGAGTTACTTTTGGTATCAGTGCTTATTCGCTCGATACTCATGAAGATCTTTCAAGCGAAGTCAAACAAATCGGCATGACTCTTAAAAACAAACTAAAAGAAGACGGCCGCTCGGCCAGATTTGTTTCGGCCAAAACCGCAAGTTTGCCAAGCGTGGCCGTGGTTGGCGAAAAACTTTTAGAAAACGGCGCTGAGTTTGTTTTGATTACTTCAAGAGACAAAATTTATCTTGGCCAAACCAGCACAGTACAAAATTTCAACGCCTGGTCTGATCGCGACTTTGGTCGCCCAGCCCGCGACGCCAAATCCGGCATGTTGCCGCCAAAATTGGCACGAATGATGATCAACTTGTCCGGCGCTGAACTCGACAACACCGTTATCGATCCTTTTTGCGGCTCAGGCACGGTTTTAATGGAAGCCGCACTTATGGGATTTTCCAAAATTATTGGCGGCGATATTTCTGAAAAAGCCATCAAAGACAGCAAGGCTAATTTAATTTGGCTGGACCAAAATTTTGGCACAGAGACTTCAAAAATCCCTCTGTTCGTTCAACCAGTAGAAACCTTAACCGAAGTCTTTTCAGAAAAAGTCGACGCCGTGATCGCCGAAACCTACCTTGGTCCGCCACTATCCGGCCACGAAAGTCTGGAACGCCGCCGCCAAATCGTCGCCGAATTAACCGAGCGCACTGCTTCGGCCTTGGTTGGTCTAAAAAAACTTTTGAAAAAAAACGCCACTTTAGTCCTAGCCCTGCCGGCCGTTAAACACGAACAAGAAATCTCTTACCTCCCCCTAAAAAAACTCGCCGCAACCGCCGGCTTCAAAATCCTCGACCCGCTTCCAACCTCTTTACCAGAATATCTAAAATCCAAAACTTCGTCCGGTGGTTTATTGTATGCCCGAAAGGAGCAGAGGGTGGTGAGGGAAATTGTGATTTTGAAATAAAAAACTCGGGGGGTCTAATTTACAAATTAGCTACCAATCTACAATTTACAAATTGGCTACGGATATTTTTTTATTCTGATTTCCGAATTTGTAACTTATTCGTAGATTAGTAGATTGGTAGCAAATTTGTAAATTAGACCCCCCCCAAAAAAACCTCCCTATGCCCAACATCAATAAACTCCTCACCGACTTCCTGGAATACCTCGAGGTTGAACGCAATCGTTCGGAGCGGACGATTCGCAATTATGAATTTTATTTGCGACGTTTTATAAAGTGGGCAAAAAATCCAGCACCGGCGGCGATTAGTGACGAAATGATTCGTCGTTTCCGTTTATGGTTGAATCGCTCGGTGCCAGGGCGTTTGAATGATAATATTAAAAAAAATACGCAAAATTATCATTTGATCGCTTTGCGTTCTTTTCTAAAATACTTGGCACGCCGTGATATTAAATCCCTGGCCCCGGAAAAAATTGAATTGGCCAAAGCCCCGTCGCGAATTGTGGCTTTTCTTGAAGCCGACGAGCTCGAGCGCATTTTAAAAATCCCGCTCGGCGAAGATTTGATTACACTCCGCGACAAAGCCGTTCTCGAAACTTTGTTCTCGACCGGCCTCCGAGTTTCCGAACTCGCTAATTTAAAAATCGACGAGGTCAACTTAAAACGTGATGAGTTCACTGTCCGCGGCAAAGGCGACAAACCGCGCGTCGTCTTCCTTTCTGATTCAGCCAAAGACTCGATCAAAAAATACTTAAACAAGCGCCACGACACCTCACCCTACATCTTCATCTGCCACGACCGCGCCAAACGCGGTCGCGAAGACTCCGGCCCGCTCTCACCGCGCTCCATCGAACGCCTTGTCCAACACTACGCCAAAGCCGCCGGCATCACCAAACGTATCACCCCACATACCCTACGCCACACTTTCGCCACAGACCTCCTTATGAACGGAGCCGACATCCGCTCAGTCCAATCCCTCCTTGGCCACGCTTCGATTACAACAACGCAGGTTTATACGCATATTACGAATCAGCAGTTGAAGGAAGTGCATAAAAAATTTCATGGGAAGGGAAAATAAAAAACTTATTTCAAATCTTTTTTAAATTATGAAAACCAACGGCCCCTGGAAAATTAAAGACAGTTTCGAAAAATACAAAAATCCTTGGATCAAAGTTCGCGAGGACCAGGTAATTCGTCCAGACGGCAAAGACGGTATTTTTGGTGTTGTCGAGATGGTGGCCGGCGTTTCGGTTTTACCGCTTGATGACGAGGGCTTTGTTTATCTGACAAAAGAGTTTCATTATGCCGTCGAACAAGACAGCACCGAAGTCGTTAGCGGTGCCATCGACAACAACGAAACCGCGCTCGAAGCAGCTAAGCGAGAATTAAAAGAAGAGTTGGGTGTTGAAGCTAACGATTGGATTGATTTGGGAATCATAAATCCTTTTACCACTGTTATTAAATCGCCGGCGACCATGTACTTGGCCAAAAATCTCAAATTCTCCGAAGCCAATCCCGAGGGCACAGAAAAAATCGAAATCTTAAAAATCAAATTCACCGAGGCTTTGAGAATGGTTATGGAAAGCGAGATAACTCATGGCCCAAGTTGCGTTCTGATTTTGAAAGCGGCAGAGTATTTGAGGAGATAGTAGGGATGGAGCAAAAATTAGATCCAAAAAAAAAGAACTCGCAGGGTTCTTTTTTTGGATCTTCAGACTTGTCTTGTAAAAAACTTCTTATCTCTCGCCTGTTATTCTGATTTCCTCTCTCTTAATCTGTTGTCATAACGCCTTTTTGACCCCTCTGTCTTCCTGAACACCTCGTGCCGTGTTCGCCGTCGCCCACCTTCGCCGAGCTGCAGCTGGACAGGCCGGGCTATGGCAAACACGGCACGAGGCGTTCAGAATGACGTGGAGTGGGCAGGGTAAATTCAGTCTTTACCCATAAGAAAATCTAAAAAACCATTTTTTTAAAAAACTTTCCATTAAGAATAAGGCCGATCGGTCTTGTTCTTAATGATTTTCTCCACTAACTTAAGTAAACTTTTCCCAAATCGTAATTAAATTACTTGACAACTTAGCCAAAATTCGACATTCTTCAGGCACCCCCTCAAAACACTACGGAGGTTTCGTATTCCCCTCAAGACCTGTTTGTCCCTCGGCTTTCTCGACACTGCTGTGATCGCTACCGTGCTCCTCTACCTCCTGCTGCCAACCTCGATCCTCGACGGCCAGAGCCTCGGCTCGCGGTCATCGTCACTGCTGCCAGGTCCAACCGGACGAACACCTTCAACTACTGGCCGTTCGCCGTCTTCCTCGACAGTGGTATCTCGCTCCTGATCTTGACCTTCACGACGAAGGCCGACGTGAGCAGCGGGGTTTCCAATATTCAGACCTTCCCAAACGATAGCGCCAAAAAAAAAGACTGGCTGGTTCAAAAAAAACTCGGTCCCTACAAGAAACCGATTCTCACACAGCGCCCGGTACCACGAAACCCACGGAAGCCCCACCAAAGTCAAAGACCTCGATCATCGCTCCACAATGCTCGTCCGACAAATTCGACGTACCAAAGCCTCACCCTACCCTGGCCGACGTGCCAAAAAGTCGTCATCTTCCCCGAGCAACAACCCAAAGGGTCGATTGTCGGCCAACTGGGTGAGCTGCAATTGTCTCTCCACTAAGTCTCGCCAATGGCGATCTCTTTTTTAATCCACCTCTCCAAGGTCCTCTCCAAAGGAGAGGAGACTCAAATTGTCTCGTTA
This sequence comes from Candidatus Uhrbacteria bacterium, assembly GCA_003511125.1. GTDB lineage: Bacteria > Patescibacteriota > Patescibacteriia > UBA9934 > GWF2-40-263 > UBA12403. The sequence continues at coordinate 7,643 of DOJV01000024.1, read as the reverse complement.
CTCCTCTCCTTCGGAGAGGGCCTGCCGTGCCGGCCATAGCTTGCCTCAAGCGACGGCCGGCCGTGCCGGCCATAGCTTGCCTCAAGCGACGGCCAGGGAGAAGCGCAAACGATAACGCAAAAAAACAGCAGAATTAAAAAACCAACCGACCAATTCCATAACCAATCACCAAACCAGCCGCAATTAGCGGAATGGCCGGGATTCCGCCTTTAAATTTTCTGACCAAAATAATATTTCCCAAACTCCCCAAAACCGCGCCAGCAAAAGCCACCAGGGCTACCGGTCGACCAAACTGAATCGAGACCGCGGTTAAAAACAACAACGGAATAAATAAATCCCCGGTTCCCATAATCGAAGCAATATTTCCCGGGGTTGGAACTTTAAAAATATCTTTAGCCTTCTTTGGGACTAATAAAAGAAGAGGAATTCCGATTTTAGCCGCGTTCTGGGCCACCTTGGGAATGGCTTTAATAAAAAAAACACCAACAACGTCATACAAAGAAAAAACCCCAAGAAGAATCAACAAAAACTTCACACTAAAGGAACCAGCAAAAGAAATCGCCGCGGAAAAAACTCCGATAATAACCAAAAGATTACTGGAAACAAATGATCGATAAGAACGCTCTAAATAAACCAAAAGAATGGAAACAGTAAGAGCCACCAAAGGTTCAACAAAAATCACCAGAGTATTATAAATAATGATTCCAAACAAAACCGCCACCACCGGCGCCAAAGCTCGACGCCGCCGCAACCAATAAAACAAAATCAAAGCCAAAATAACCGAAAGCATGATAGTCAAAATATCTGTTGAGGTCTGTTCACCAGACAAACGAGCTGTGGCCACGGTTGATTCTGGCAGTGGTAAATAAAAAAAGAAGATGCTGGCCAGCCAGACAGTAAAACATAAAGCTTCTAATATCAACAAACTCTTGATTGATTTTGGGGGTTGATTTTTCTCTTCCATACATATAAAGTATATCGTGTTGCGGAGCTTGTAGGAAGTAACCCGCGGAAACAAACCACCCACCCCCTACAAACTACAAGCTAAAATCCAAACCCGCCCCCATAGCTCAACGGATAGAGCAGGGCTCTTCTAAGGCCTTGATGGGAGTTCGATTCTCTCTGGGGGTACCACTTGTCGTAAATTCCAAATTCCAAAAATGTTGAAATTTCAAAAAGTAGGGGCAGAAAATTTTTGCCCCTACTTTTTTTATTTTTTTCCTATTTTCCCTTCAAAACCGCGGCAATTTTTTCTCTGGCGATTTTCTTTTTAAGAACATTGATTTCTTCTTGAAGACGAGAACGAGCAGACCAATTGAAGACGTTGAGAGCCGACAAGCTGTTTAATTCGAGCTGTTTGACTGCGAGGTTGGCCTCGGAATTAGAAACTTCTACCATGGCTTCGGCCGGCAATTCTCTGATTGGCGCGAATTCTTTAAGTTTTTCGGCGACGATTTTTCCGGCGGTTGAGCGACGATTTTCTTTGGCTTTTGCGAGTTGTTCCTCGGTTCGTGTAATTTGTTTGTCGATAGATCGTTTACCAGAAAAGTCGAAAAACGAAAGCTGTTTACGGTTGGCGCGTAGATTTTCTAAACGCCGAGTAAAATCCTGAACCGAAAGTTCTTTTGGTTTCGCCAAAGTCGATTGTTCGCGAGCGATCTCGGCGGCAGTTTGCGATAATCGAGCACGACGCTCAACACTTTTTTCGGCCGATTTTTCGGCCGAAGCCATGGCCGCCGACAATTCAGCGCGCCGGTTTAAATCAGCCTCGGCCTGAAATCCGGACATTAAACCGGAAAATTCTTTCGATAACAAAGGTCGGCCGGCGGTATCAGTAGTTTTTTGTGGATGTTTTTTGACTTCTCGAACCCGCGATGGAGTCGGCTGGGACTCTGGTAAATTTGGAAAAACTTCGCTCATATAATTTTATCTTTAATTTATTACATGATAACATAAAAATTGAAAAATAACCCCCATTTTCTATGAAAACTCAAGCTGTCTGGATTTCCGTGGTCATTGTCGGCATTGCCGCCCTGATTTTTGTTTCACGAATTATGGCTCCGAAACCAATTGATTTTCCGAAGGAAAGTCAAAAAACAACTCAAGAAACCAAGATTCCAGAACAAAACGACCCCGAAACAGAAGCCGAAATCACGGCTGAAGCCCTTCCTGAAGGCTGGCAAAAAATTGAAACCGACAATTTTACAATCAACGCCCCAAAAACCTGGATCTCTTCTGTTCCGAACGCCACTGGCGATGGCACAAAAAAATTCCTGACAGTCGTCAAGCTTGAAAGTGGCGTAAGCGACGATGCCTATACCGATCCAGATGTTGTAATACTAGACATCTCTTATCTGGAAAAAGGCGAAAAAACTTTTGACGAAATCGTAAAAGAATTTGCTCTTAATGAAGACCAAGCGGCTTTGCAAATTGAATTTATGAAAGAATCGGCTACCCCGCCTTACAACGAAATTACCACCGAAGATATTGTGGTTACTACAGAACAAGTCGAATTAAAAAACGGTGTCGAAGCAAAAAAAATCACCTTCCAGTGTTTGAAAGTTTGCTACATCGAGGGTCCGGCCTACACCATTATTCAATATTTCATAAATGACGAAGACAAGATTTACAAACTAGAGGCCAAAACTGCGACCACGGAAAAGACCGAAACCTTGTTGTTGGTGGCGGAACAGGTAGTGAAAACTTTTGAAGTAAAATAAACGCGACCATCTGTTCTTTATAGAAGTTAAAAACCTCCGGTTAACGGAGGTTTTTAACTTAATTAAACATTTTTATCAGAAAAACCTCGACGATTTTTTAAGTCCAACTCAACATCATGGTCAAGAATAATTAATGCCCGCACTTTTTCCACCAACATAGAAGTCTGTCCACGAAAAGCTTTGATTTTTTGCAGTTGTTCACTAGCCTCGATTGCTTTTTCAAATTGTTCAACAAAATTTTTTAATCTCTTTTCGCGATAAATGTTCAACCCGCCTTTTTTTAAAATCTTTTGAGTTTCATTGATGGCCTCAGAAATATCTCTAAAAGTTTGATAAGCCTTAAACTCAGTACCAGCCAAAGGCTCTTCTTCAGCAATTCTGACGATTTCCCGACGAATCTTTTCGATTTCACCGAGAAGCTCAGCGGCTTTCTCTAGCCAAATTGAATACTCCAACCGATCCCCCTCCTTTTGCCCCCCCCTGTAAATTTCCCCTTGGTAATTTTTTATCTCTGACATATTGAAAAAGTAAGAATAATTTCCAAAAATATTTTAACAAAAAATTCGTTTTTATTCCAGCCAAACATAAGCCACCTGCGAAACCACGCTTTCCGGTTTATCTCGTCGCCACGAAAAATAACTCTGATCGCAAAAAGTACAAACCGACGATAACTCGATATTTTCCTCGAGCACCCCAACCTCGAGTAACTGCGCCCGAATAATCTGCTCAAGATCGACAAAAATCTTTCCACTCTCGCGATAAACAAATTGCGGATACTCGACAAACTCTGACAAAATATTTTCTCGAATTTCAAAATGGCATTTTTTAATATGCGGTCCGATGATAGCTTTGATTTTTTCCGGTTCGGAAGAAAATTCTTGTTTCATTTTCAAAATCATCTCGCGAGCAATTCCCTTCACCACCCCGCGCCAGCCGGCATGAGCGATTCCGATGATGCCGCTGGACTCGTCGTAAAAAAATATCGGCAGGCAATCGCTTACCGTCACAGTGAGACACAAATTTTTCTCGGCCGTAATCAAACCGTCGTTTTTTTCAAAAATCTTTCCAGCGTCTTCTGCGACAACGGTCGTAACGTTTGTTCCGTGTTCCAAAATCGTACCAACAACCTGGGTCGGATCAATCCCGATTCGAGAAAAAAACTTTTCTCGATTTTCTTTCGCCTCCGAACCGGCAGACAAAAGCATTTGCCCATCTGACTTTTTGGAAGTACCGAAATAAAAAAATTTAGACATAAGTTTAAATTCATTTTAACAGAATAGTCGAAAAACAAAAAAGCCTCCGCCAGGAGACTTTTTTTTGCTACCATCCCCCATAGTCCCAACCAAGTTTGGACGACGAGGGATGGGGCGATCAACGGGAATTGAACCCGTGTGGCCGGGACCACAACCCGGTGCTCTACCATTGAGCTATGACCGCCGTATTTTTGGCAAAAAATGTAAAAGTCGTAAATTTACGTCTTTTACGACTTTTTTCACTTCACCAACAAGTCCAAGAATACTCCCAAAAAAGGCCCCAGTCAAGACCTCCACAGTTTATCCCTTTACTAAACCGGGCTTTTTAAGTAATCTTTGGGAGTAAAAGCTATGAAATACTTGCTACCGATTCTATTTATTAGTTTGGCTCTCACTGGTCTTGGTTGCCTAGAGAAGGCTTTAGAGTACCCAAAAGATTTTAGCAACCCTAAAATTTCCACCGAAAAACAAGAAATCTATTTAATCGGTGTGGTCCGATCTTTAGACAGCAACACCAACCAAGTCCAAATTGAAACTTCCGGTGGCTTTGCTGAAGAAATACAAATTGCCGCCGAAACGGTTATTTTGTCCGGCGATCAAACCCAAAACGATTCTGGGAATATTTTAAACGGATCCTTATTGGAAATAAACGGCTGGCGCGATCTGGCCAGTTTGGTGGTTACTGCCGATTCCATCAAAATAATCGATCTTGAAAAAATAAAAATTGTCTCACCGGATTCCGGGGCCACAGTAACTTCGCCTCTGGTTGTCGCGGGTTTTTCCAAAATCGCCGATCAAAAAATCTATTGGCGAATTAAGGACAAAAATAACGCCGTTCAACTTTCCGGCTCAACTCTGGTTGATAGCGAAACAAATTCCTACTCGGCTTTCCGAATCGAAATTTATTTGCCGGCCTTGGAGACAAATTCCTTTACCTTGGAACTTTTCACCAAACAACCGAGCGAAGTTGGCTTAGTATCTTTACCACTCAACCTTCTCTCTATCAATCAAAGCGAACTGGCCATTTACTTTTCTAACAACCGTCTAAACACCAACCGTTCTTGCAATTCGGTTTTCCCAATCACCAGAAAAATCGCCGAAACTTCGGCCGTGGGTCGAGCCGCGCTTATCGAACTTCTAAATGGCCCCACCGAATCCGAGCTCTACCAGGGTTATCGTAGCAGTTTGCCATACAACACTGTCATAACTTCATTTATCATCAGTGGTAAAATCGCCAAAGTCACGGTTTCCAGAGATTTTGAAAAAATCTCGGCCTGCGAAAAACAACGAGCCGAAGAACAAATCAGACAAACATTATTACAAATCGAATTGGTCGAGGATGTAGAAATCGAAGTTGAATAATTTGTAGGAGCGTAAAATTGTAAAAATGTAAAAGTGTAAATTTACGGATTTACGCTTTTATTTTTTTGTAAAAACCAGTAAGATACAGGGGTTATGTTAGACAAAAAACCACTCTTCCTTCTCCTCGACGGCAACGCCCTTTTGCACCGCGCCTGGCACGCTTTGCCGCCCCTGACCACAACCGACGGCCGGGTGGTTAATGCCGCTTATGGTTTTTCCATGATTATGGAAAAACTGCTCGATCAGTTAAAACCAGAGTACGTCGCCGTGGCCTGGGATTTACCGGGCAAAACTTTTCGTCACGAAAAATTTAAACAATACAAAGCCCAACGCGAAAAGAAAGAACCAGAGCTCTACGCCCAAATTCCCATGATCCAAGAGATCATGGAAAAATACGGTATAAAAAATCTTTCCAAAGAAGGCTTTGAAGCCGACGATGTTATCGCCACTTTGAGTAGAAAAGCCGAGGACCACCAAGTCCAGACCCTCATCGCCACCGGCGACGCCGACAGTTTTCAGTTAGCGAGCGAGCTGACCCACATTTTGGTTTTCATCAAAGGCATCTCGGAAACCAAAACCTACGACCCAGCCGCGGTCAAAGAACGCTACGGTTTGACACCCGAAGAATTCATCGATTACAAAGCTTTGCGCGGCGATCCTTCGGACAACATTCCTGGCATCAAAGGCATTGGCGAAAAGACGGCTCAAGAGTTGATTCAGAAATTTGGTAACATCAAAGGAATTTTCAAAGCTCTGAAGGCCGGCGAGATTCCAGAAAAGTTTGCCAAAAAACTTGAAGGACAAGAACAATTGGCCGAAGATTCGTACGAGTTAGTAAAACTGGTTCGTGATGTGCCCCTCGACCAGGTTGAGTTTCTTGATTTAAAACGCGAGGAACCAAATATTGAATCTTTAAAAACGATTTTCCGTGATTTGGAATTTAAAAGCCTGCTCCGCAAATACGAAGGCGCCGAGGCTGGCGAGATTGTTGCCAGCGCGCCCAAAAAAGTCCGTAAAGAAATCAAGTCCGAAGATTGCCTGATCGCCAAAAACGAAAACGAAGCCCGCGAGCTTTTGCAAAAGCTCGAAAAAAACAAAATTTTATCCATTGTTGTTCAAGAGGGGGCCAAAACTTTATTCGAAGACGCACCTCTGACTTATGTCGCGGTTTCCAACGGCCTGGAATGTATTTTAGTGCCACTACCAAAAACCGGCGAGCTTGAAGATATTTGTCGAGCTTTAGAGTCGGCCGAAACGATCGTTATTCACGATCTTAAAAAATCTCTCCATTTACTCGACCGCGCCGGTGCCAAAATATCTGATTGGCTAAATCTTCCCTGGTCTGATCTTATGATCGCCGGTTATCTTCTAACCTCGGGCGAGCGCGACCACGACCTCGACCAACTCGGCGATCGCTATGCCAAACTGGTCGTACCAAAACTGCCAGGCGGCGCCGTGACCAAAGACGAGCGTGCCGACATTTCCAAAATCGCCGCGACTTTGCCAAAAATTTTTGAGGCCCTAAAAAAAGAACTTGAAAATGACAAACTCACCAAACTTTTTAACGAAACCGAAATGCCGTTGGTTCCGATTCTTTTCCGCATGGAAAAAAATGGCATTGAACTCGATGCCGATTTTCTAAAAGAGCTTTCCGAAGATTTCAAAAAACAACTCGAAACCCTAACCAAAAAAATCTACAAATCCGCCGACTCAGAATTCAACATTCAGTCACCTTTGCAAATGGCCGAAGTTTTGTTTGAAAAACTAAAACTACCAACCAAAGGACTTAAAAAAACCAAAACAGGTATTTCCACGGCCGCGCCCGAGCTAGAAAAAATCTTCGAAGAACACGAAATTGTTCCGCTCATCATGGAGTTCCGTGAACTGGCCAAATTGCAAAATACTTATATCGATGCCCTGCCGCAACTTTTAGAAAAAGACGGCCGAGTTCACACTTCGTTCAATCAAACCGTCACCTCGACCGGTCGCCTTTCCTCATCTGATCCAAACTTACAAAACATTCCGACCAAAACCGAACTTGGACGAAAAATTCGCCGAGCTTTTGTCGCCAATCATGGTAAAATTTTGCTCTCGGCTGACTACTCGCAAATCGAACTGCGAATCATGGCTATTGTCGCCAAAGACGAATCTTGGATCAGTGCTTTCAAAAAAGGCGAGGATATTCACACCCACACCGCTTCCGAGGTCTGGGGTATTCCTGACAGCGAAGTTACTAAAGAACAGCGTTCAGCGGCCAAGGCAATCAACTTTGGTATCCTTTATGGCATGGGTCCGCGCTCGCTCGCTC